>NZ_JAMYUY010000007.1:0-257942 GCF_040323385.1 Mesorhizobium sp. M0045 | reverse complement strand
CGCAGAGCCAGATCGAGGAACTCATGCCCTGGCGATTCCGAAAAGCGTCAAGCCCAAATCCGTAGGGGATCAGCGACGCGCTTACGCCCGATTCCCCTCCGACCTGGATCTATCGCCATACGTCCGAAGCTGCCTCAGACGCTTGCCAAAGCCCTACGGGCTCGATGTACTAGATGTCCCTTCTGGATTTGGCAGGCATTCATTGTTCTTGGCCGCTCAAGGTAATCAGGTCGTGGCGGCTGATATAGATCAACACAGACTCGACCAGTTGATGGCAAGCTGGCGAACCTTGATGCCAGGCCAAGGGAATTTGCAGGCAGTTTTGGTCGACGCCGAACAGTCTTTGCCGTTCTCCCGGGAGGCTTTCGATCTCGTGCTTGTTATTCATTATGTTTCCGACAGGGTCATTGAGGCGGTCTGCCCTCTGATACGCACAGGTGGATTTCTCATATACGAGACGTTCGGTGCACACGGTCTAAATCGGAGGAATCTACCGATTGCGGGGCAAACGGCGAATAGAGTTTCGGGATTTGAGGTGCTGGATTTGAGAGAGAGACCAGTTCGCACTGCTGCCGGAGAGATAGTTACAGTCAAGATGCTGGCGCGAAAGTTAGCAGCTACTTAGCTTCCCTTCGGAAGGCGGGGCTCAACCCTCGTCAAGGCCAGACAAGTTTATGCGGGACCGGCTGTACTCACAACACGAAGTTCAAGATTGGTGAGATTGCCAACCTTTCTTTCGATTTCGGACAAGTAATCGAGGGTATCCCGTAAGATTGAGCGTTTGCCGAGTGTATTATCTCATCGTCTCGGTGAACCGCCATTGCGCCAAACGTTCCACCGCCCTCAGACTGCTCTTGAATTTTGCTGAGCGCCCAACTCATCGGTTGCTTAGCATTACGAACGGCCTTCGCGATTTCAGTGCGAAACTTGGATTGAATTTCACCGATCGCGCGCATGTACTGTCTCACGTGTGGATTGATTTCGATCTTGTCTAAAGCCGCAATCTCAGCAACGAACGCCTTCTTAATCTTTGGGTCCTCCACCAACCGCGCTGCAGAGATAAAAGGGTCTGTCCAATAGTGAGCCCGGTGCTTGATTTCATCGCCTTTCGATGTCCATGTCCGCCCAAGAGTGTGTCCGTGAACGCCGAAGCCTCTGTGCTGAACATGGTTCCGAAGCGCTTCCATCAAGCGGTATGAGAACGAACCGTCGTAACAAGCGTGGATGAATGCCTTGAGATTCTCGGCAGCGTCCGGCGCGTCTGCTGCAAAAAAGCCTGCCAAAGACCCTATTTGATCTAAGTACGCCTTACATGATGAGAGGAAATTTGCGAGACGTTGATGCGTTCTGCTTGAAATTGCCCAGAACTCAGTATTGTCTAGCATTTCATAGAGCATACTTTTTAGCGCTGTTTCTTGTAGGTGACGCTCAAAATCTTCGTAGTTGTAAACGCAGACGAGAAACAGTTCTTCGGCGTCAATTGCTTTAACGACGAGATCAATTGAGTTAGAAATTCCCTCGAATTGGCTCCTTGTTATGGGAATGTCCACCCGGCCATCGACGGCCGAGATAATGCTGTATTTCATCCGGTTATCCCCCCTGCTTCCGGGCTACGGCTACTCTCGGCGACCTTGTCAGCGGCCTTACGCAATGTCACGACTCCTAGGGGGCACCTAGCAACATCCCCTCCTCCTTGGCAGCCGCCTCGAAGGCCTTTCGGGCCTCCTCGGGGGTCGCCCGGTCCTCGACAGCCTCGATGCACACATGCACAGCCTTCCGCCACTTCGGTCCCCTCTTGGTCCACTTCATGAGTTCCTCGGCGGCACCCTCGACATTGTTGCAGCCGTAGGTGACCCCAGGTCGGTCGGTCCTGACGTACACCGGAGGGGAGAACCAATGGGTTGCCATTAGGGGAAACTAATCGTCTCCAGCCTATTTGGAAGGACTCCCCTCGGCAGGCTGTGGTCGATTTGAAATCAGGTGGGGAAAAGTAAAGATCGCAGGTGTAATGGCTGGCCCCAAAGTTGAAGAGCAGCCGAAGTACACCTACGGTACGACACTTGGGTTGGGCGGATGGGGCAGATGGGTGTTGTAAACAAAGAAATACCACTCGGCTCCTACACGGTCTCGGTTGAGAGCGTGAGGAAGATTTACAGGGGGCTCCAGCGGGTCGTCACCGAGGAGGCTGATCTAGTCCTGTCAAAATGGGAACTCTTGCAGGATCAGACCAAGGAGCAGTTTGAAGCCCGCAAGAAGGACGTTCGAGAGAAAGCGTTCAAAGTCACCGTGAACATCTTTCGCGAGGATGGATCGCACACGTATGGCGAGAGCGAGGAAATCATTGATCTCTCGGGCGAAGCTTCCTTCGTCAATAGAATTTTCATGACAAATCGGACTGCCTTCAATTCCGTCGCGAACAACGATCCGGCGAACTCTTTCGACCTGACCCTTGATTTCTCTCAGCCCCCACTGTTGAACAACGTAGTATCGGGCTCCACCCCGAACTTCAGCAACTTGACCATTGGCAGCGCCCGCGAGGGCTGGCTTGCAGGCATCGAGAAGGTTGTTTTGAACCACCTCGACAAACGCCATCGGCTTAGGTCCAGATTTCACGGACCGTTTGTCTATGACCACGGAGTGGTCGTGTTTGGATTGCCGTTCGGCTTTTATGTCTGCTTGATGGCGTCCGACCTCGTGGACAGGTGGGCGGCCAACAACCAGATTCTGAAGAGCGCCGCGTATGTCTACATCGTCGTGGCAAGCCTCTGGGTCTACCGGGTCCTGTTCGGCTACACGAAATGGGCATTCCCTCTTGCCGAATTGAGAGAACAGCGCAGCCGACCCAAGATCCACAGGCGGTTCTGGTGGGGGCTGGTCGGTCTCTTGGTGGGAAAGGTGTTCTGGGACTTCTTTGACCCGTACCTCTCTATCTCGCACTGGTTAGCCCGGTAGGTCTGTAGCCAGGTCGAAATAATTAGTAGAAATTTCTGAGCGGGGGATCGGATAACTGGCTCGCGCGAAGACCCCCCGTGCCCCCTTCGGCCCCATCACACGCCAGCCCAGGAAATCCTTGAGAGCCTCGCTTATTCTGCGTTGGGTGCCCGTTTGCGGCCGAACTGCGCGTTGCACTCTCGCCAGAACGAACGTGGTTCGGGGCAGTCCCGGCCATAGTCTCATTAAGTGTAGTTCAAGGCCGTGGAACCGATTCGCCAATGCGCCCGAGTTACCACTTTGGCTCCGGCTGATAGGCCATTTGCGAAACCACTTTCGTTGCGTCGCCACGCCCTCGATACTTCCCGATCAAGGCTCTCTCGTCTTCCTCCGAGACCGAACTAACGCGGTAGAGGTTCCACATTTTGTCCTTCGTTGGCGAGAGACGGTATGTCCTGCCATTGGCGCGGCAATACCAATGAGGAGATTTCTGGAGCTGCGTCCACTTGCAGTCAGCGCCTGACAGGAGCCGCTGTTCGCGAGCCATTCGGTCCTTTTCACGCCATTTCTTATGCCGTTCCTCTTGCTCTACCCGAAGCCGCTCCTCTTCCCGTTCTACGTGGTCTCTGAGTACGCCGATGATAGCAGGAAGCTCGGTACCCTCGTCCCTTTCCCTCTCGTAGAGCGCGAGACACCCAGGGCGAAGCTCCTCCTTTGGGTAAGAGAAGTATTCCTCGTCCTCGAACGCTCTCAGGCGCTGGCTGACATCTGTCGCCGTAACCTGTGGCCCCGGCATCTCGTTGATGAAATCGCGCAAAGCATCGACTGGTATCCAACAACCCAGGGCAGACTTGAGAAGGACCTCTCGTTGCCCGTCCCACTTCCTCCAAATCGAGTTGCCCCGATCGATGCTCTTAACGATCTCCTGAGCCAATCTGACCAGCGAATAGGGGTCGCGGATGTGGCGCAGGGATGGGCTCTTCACATATGCAAAGAGGAGTTCCTTAACACCCGAAATGCGTTCGTCGTCTCTCATTGCATCCATCCTCCTCGGGCACGGTGCTTCGAGTAAGCCCTTGCCGTGTCAATGATTTGAACAGCCCCATTCAAGAAGTCTCTTTTGGGTATGCTCCAGCGGTACCAGCCAAACCGGCCCCAAAAGATAATTGTTGACCACCTATAATGAACCGTTTAATGGAAACCATCTTAACTGAACCGCAGAGGGTTTCCGAACATGTCTTTCATCAGGGCGTATCTCCGCGCATCGACCAAGGAACAGGACGCGGGTCGCGCAAGGGAAGACCTTGAACGATTTGCCAAAGAGCGTGGGCTGGCAGTGGCGGCCTGGTATGAGGAGAACGAGAGCGGAGCAACGTTGAAACGCCCTGAGCTGGATCGGCTCATGCGCGATTGTCATCCCCAAGACGTGCTGTTGGTGGAGCAAGTTGACCGTCTTTCGCGGTTGAACGAGGCCGATTGGGAGAAGCTGAGAGCCGACCTGAAGGCGAAGCAGGTGCGCGTCGTGGCGCTGGACTTGCCGACATCCTGGCAGGCTGTCAGCGATGCAGGTGACGAGTTCTCCCGGCGCATGGCCGAGGCGATCAATAGCATGATGCTGGACATGCTCGCCGCCATTGCCCGCAAGGACTACACCGACCGCAAAAGGAGGCAGGTCCAAGGGATCGAGAAGGCTAAGGCCGACGGACGTATGCGGGGCCGGCAGGAAGACGCGAAACGGAACGCCGCCATCTTGGCGATGCTGAAGACCGGCGCAAGCTGGAATCAGATTGTCGATGTAATGGGCTGCTCCCGGGCGACCGTGGCGAAGCTGGCAAAGCGGGACAGGGCAGCGTAGCGAGGAGCGCAGTCGCGACACCTTGCCTCCTTATCGCTGTTCATGTGCCCGCGTATGCGGGGTGGCTATTTTGAAGAGTTTTGCAGATGGACCAGACTACGCCGACGGTGATCGAACTCGATGATGAAGAGGAAGAGCGCGACAGTCCCTTCAACGCCTATCGGTTCGCCGCATCGCAGAACACCAAGGCTATCGTCCAGGAATCGATCGGGCTGCTCCTGAACTGCGAGGCCCATTTCGGGCTCAGGACGAACAAGCGCCGAAACCGGGATCAGGAAACGTTCGACCTGACGGTTGACGCCGTTCTGTCGGACCTCATGCACCATCACGTCGCCGAGCATCCTGGCGACATCTATGTAACGCGCTCCAACCGCGTTCTCGGCACAAAGAGCCGCTATCGGCCAGAGATGGCCTATGTCGAACAGCAGATCGCTGCGCCGGTAGAAGGGGCTCCAAGGGCGACGGTCATCCGGCCCGGTCCCCGGCTTCTTGATCGGATGGCTGAGCATAGGGTCGGCACCGATGACCTCGACGAACACTCGCACGGCGAGACCATTGTCCTGAAGCGCGTCAAGGATCGCGAGGACTACTGGGACGAGGGCGGATTAGAGGAGTACGACGATACGCCAGACACGGAGCGGCACCGGGCTGAACTCGACGAGATCAACCATTGGATCGCGAACGCCGATCTGCGGTTCGACTCGGAGGGCCTTCCATGGCCGAGGACGCAGTTCAGCATCCGTGACCGACGGCTCCGGCGTATCTTCACTCAGTCCCGTTTCGACAGTGGTGGCCGGCTATTTGGCGGCTTCTGGCAAAGCCTCCGCAAGCATGAACGCCGACAGGGACTATGGATCAGCGGCGAGCGAGCCGTGGAACTCGACTACGGCCAGGTCGGACCGCGCATCCTCTACGGCATGGCGGGATGCAAGCCACCCTACCAGGACCTCTACGACATCTGGGGCTACGGCTTGAATCGGCCCGGCATCAAGAAGGTCATGAGCGCCATGATCTTCGCATCAGACACGTTGAACCGATTCCCGAAGGGAACGCGCCGGCTGTTCTCTCGGAGCTACAAGGTTGGTGATGTGGTCGAGGCAATCGAGGCGAAGCACCCCTTGATCAGGAACCACTTCCATCGTGGTCTCGGGCACGATGCCCAGTTCATCGAAAGCCAGATCATGATTGAGGTGCTGTTGACCCTGAAAGGCAGAGGCGTTGTGGCACTGCCGATCCACGACGCCGTGATAGTCCCAGTCTCTGCTGTCTCCATTGCCAAGGGAGTCATGCTCGACACCTTTCATCGACATGCCCATGTGGAAGGCACTGTAACAGAGGAAGCCTTCAGGGAATGACTCTAGGAGGGGATGTTCTCTTGATCTCTCTCTCCCTGATCTCCCCCAGGTAAACCCTTTCCCTGCCTTCCGGGGAAACCCACAGCTCACCATAGAGGGACTCGAGATTGAGCACGAATTGGATCAGCAAGCGCGACCGCAAGAACGAGGTCAAACAGCGTGCCGCCGAGCCGAGCAGCATGTTCTCGCGCTGTCGTGTCGTGGGATGCGGCAAGCCCGCTCGTGCTGGAACTGACGATGGTCTTGATATGCGCTTTTGTCGTCAACACGCCGATCACTATTCTCGCCACGGCAGCCCTTACCGGCGCTCCTTCACCGCGAAGGAACTCGCGCCGTATCGCAAGGCAGCCAATGCGTGGCTGGAGGCGCACGCCGAGGACCAGTGGGTGCGCAATGCCGTCGACCGCGTGGAGACGCTCTATCGGGCCGCAGGGCCTTACATTGAGGCATTCCGGTTGCGGGGTCTGTCGCCGGAAGAGCGGGCAAGAGCCGCATGGGCAAGGCTGCGCAAGGCGAAGATAGAGGCCCCCCGCATCGTGGCTGCTTGGATTGCCGTGGAGTTGGCAATTGCGGCCGATCCGCAGGCGGACCGTAAGCCGGAATACAAACGCGTCCAGGCGGCCAAGCTCATTCACAAAATGGCGTCGGGAAGCCACAAGCGGTGGGAAACCGGACCGGGAGGAGTGCGGGAACTGCATGTCTATCCGCGGTCACGTGGACGGGTTTTGCGGTACCTCGGCGAGGACATTGAAGAGGCGACCGCGCTGCTTATGCAACACCTTGCCAACGCTGGCGATCTGACGACGCGGCATACGGCGATCCGATGAACGACGAGGTCGATCTGCTGGCCAATGAAGCTGCAGGTAGGTCATGTTGCGTAGCTGATCTGGTGCCCGGGCTCACGTGCGCAGAATTTCAATGAGCCTCCGAAACTCGGCGTCTTGGCTGCTGTTCTTCCAACGGTTTACGAACTTGCAAACGATCTGCAGGTTATCCTTCTCGTAGTGCCCATCGCTGTCGATCCGGTCGAGCGAACACAACATCTCGTGGTCGTCTTCGTCGCCATCGTATTGCAGTGGCAGATCGGTGATTGCGCATAGCCCTTCTTGGTCAGCCAGCAGAGCTTCAAGGAAGGGCGTCAGCTCGTTCTCAGGAATCAGCAGGTCCTTGTTCTTGACCGTCTTCAACACCTGTTGGCCGTTCGAGAAATTGACCGTGCCTTTCACCGTCGCGGCCATTCGCCAGATTGCCTTTTGTCGCGAATTGAAAGTCGTGCCCGGGTTCTTCCGACGACGAGCGACCTTTGCCACCCATTCCGGCCGCAAGTGCCACGGAGACAGATCGCCGCCATCTATTAGCGCTAGCGCGTACTCTGCATTGTCCGGCCTCAATTGCTGGAGCGTGCCTTCGGTGAAGAGAAATTCCTGCGCCTTCGGGTGCAAGCCGCTCCATTCCAAGCGGTTGCCCAAACGGTTCTTGTTTGCCCATGGATCGCAGAGCTTGTGGCAGATGATCACGTCGCGGCGATCACCAACCGTTTCCTTGAAAGGCTCGAAGGTCGCCGGATCGGGGCGCGATGTCGTCCACCAGAGCTGATCTTTCTCCCGGTGTATCCAGATGTCGCCTTCGCTCTCGACGAGGTCATCAGGTTGAACCAGCGAGAGGCGACGGAGCGTGTGGGCGTTTTGCCAGCCGCCGTCTTGTGCAGTCTCATCCGGTTCAGAATGTAACTTTCGCGGTCTCCCGCCTCCCAGTACCCTTGGACCGCCACATCGTTCATCGTCGCAATGGTGCCTCGGGCCAGACAATCGGGCCAAGCATAGTTCTCGCGTCCGAAATTGGCGATAAACACCTTCATGCGTCCGCCTTAGCGCGTCGACCCCGCCTCGCCTTCGGTGCCGCTCCGCGCTCAGCCCTGATCCGCTGCAGCAGCGCGCTGGCGGGTTCGTCGGCAGGGTCTTGCGGCACGAGTTCGCCCCGGAAGGCTTTGGCGAGCACGGACTGGTCGAGGCGGTCGATCAGGCTGCGGGCGCTGGTTGCCTCGGACGCAAGGCGGTCGATCCATTTGAAGGCTGACTGGATGCGGCGCAGAAGTTCTTCCTGCTCGGGACCTGGCATCACTGGCACGCCCAGCTGTCTCAGTTTCGTCCCGTTCACATTTGCCTGTCCAACCTGCTGGTTCACGACGCTGGCAACCCATTCTCGTCCGATTGCCGAGTTGATGTAAGCGCTTAGCAAATGCGGCCTTATCCCGCATGTCTTGATGCGTATCAGGTACGAGGCGAATGATACCTGTTCCAATTCACCGAGGTAGACAGCCGTCTTGCCAACGAGTTCAGGGCTGTTGGTACGATTGAACAAAACGTCTCCCGGGTCCAAGAGAAGATCAGGGAACTCGCCATGGTCAGACGGCAGGTACTTGAGCGAAGACAGGTCAATCTCGCCATTCTGGAGGTTTCCCATTCGCAGGACGGCAACGCCGGCATCGGCCTCCGCGGTCTTTGCGGATGACCCATACTGGATCAAGAATGACAGCTGATCGACCGAAGCCCACAGCCATCCTGTTGGCAAATCTAGGTCAGGTTTCCAATCAATGTCCGCCGCTGAGACGTAACGTCTCCGCTTCCCATCTGATTGCCACGCCGCACTGCGCAGCTCCTCAAGGCTCTCAATTGAGACGCCACTAGCGAACGATCTCGCCCGCCACTCCCGCGTCAAATCTCCCCGGAACGCCGCCGCGAGCACGGCCTGTTTGTACTTCTCGACGAGACGGGGGATGTGGTCGAGGTGGTCGCGGGCGTGTTTGGATTTGCCGGTGAGACTGTCGATCTTCGCCACGATCCGCCCTTGCTGGCGTATTGGAACCAAGGGCAGCCTCGCGGCTTCGATGTCAGCGGTACGGAGATGCGGCTGGGCAGAACCTCGTTGATTGAGGCCCACCCAATCTAGAAATTCCGTCGAGCGTAGGAACCGCTCAATGAAATCGGGATCGAAATCCGGCTTTGGCCGCAACGCAAGCATGGCCGAGTTTATCCGAACCACATCGAAAGGGATGTCGTCCTTATAGATAGCGGTGTTGCCCAACGTGCCGCGAATGGTGACGACGATGTCGTTTCGGCACAGAGTACCGCCACCCAACTTGCTATGGCGTTCTTTATCTATGAAGGCGAGTTCAGCGAAATCGAAATAGCCCTGCCTGACATTCTTCGTATTGAGAAAAAGGCAGTGACCAGACGATGTCTGTGCGTCCCGGTCAGGATAGTTCTTCCCACGGTCGCCGTTGATGAGATTGACCGCCTCACCAAGTGCTATCGTTCCAGTCGCATTCATTCTGCCGCCTCGGCGATGGCAGCCGCTTCGTCGACCGTGTCGGGCTCCAGTTCTTCCGATAGCGCCTCGATCTCCTCCAGCGCTGCCTTGAGGTGGCCGATGATGGCGGCAGCGATGTCTTCCGGTTCTGTTAGCGCCTCCTCGGCCTCCGCCTCGGTGTCGCGCAGCCATGCGATGTCGAGATTGTCGTTGCGGGCGGCGACCGCTTCTCGGCTGAACCATTTCCAGCGACCATCGTCACCCTGTTCCTTGCGCTCCCACCCGCCATTCGGATCCGTACCGTAGGCCGCCTCGAACTCGGCGAAGTCTGTGACTGTCAGCGGGCGGGTTTTGCCGAAGGCGGGCATGTTGGCCCGCATGTCATAGACCCAGACAGCCTTTGTGTTGGCCTTATCGGTCTTGCCGCGCCGGAGGAACAGCACATTGGTCTTAACGCCTTGGGCATAAAAGATGCCGGTCGGCAGGCGCAGGATCGTGTGCAGGTGGCAGAGGTCCATCAGCCAAGTCCGCAGCCGCCGCCCGGTGTTGTCCTCGAACAACACGTTGTCGGGCACTACCACAGCAGCACGTCCGCCGGGCTTCAGGGCGCGGACAACGTGCTCGACAAAGGCAAGCTGCTTGTTCGATGTATCAGCCGTCACCGAGAAGTCGGAGCGAGTGGGGCGACCGCCTCCCTTCTTGGTGCCAAACGGTGGATTTGTCAGGACGAGATCGGCCTTCGGCAGCGCCTCGCCGTCCGGCGACAGCGTGTCAATGTTGTCCACGCCGCCCTCAATGCCGTGTAGCAGAAGGTTCATCATGCAAAGCCGATGTGTATCGGGGACAAGCTCAGCTCCGACGAAGGCATTGTGGCGCTGGAAGAAGGCTTGTGCCTCCGTCAGCTTATAGAAATCGTCGGTGTGGTCTTTGATGTAGCGGTCGGATGCGACGAGAAAGCCGGCTGTACCGGCGGCGGGGTCTTGCACCGTCTCGCCCGGTTGTGGCTGCATCAGGCGAACGATGCTGTCGATGAGTGGGCGTGGTGTGAAATATTGGCCCGCGCCGGATTTCTTGTCAGAGGCGTTCTTTTCCAGCAGACCCTCATAGAGGTTGCCTAGCCCCTCCTCACGGGCGGAGAACCAGTCCAGCTGGTCAATATTGGATGTCAGTGCCTTGAGATTGGTCGGCTTTCGCAGCCGGGTCTGCGCATCGACGAAAATGGCGCGGACCAGCCCGTCTTTCGCCTTGCCAAGGTCGAGCAGCATCGTCTTGTAGTAGTCAAGCTGCTCCATGCCCTCGCGCTTAGCGAGAATGCCCCATCGATAGCCATCCGGCAAACGGTTCTCTCGCTTCGTCTCCCCCAGCATCTTAAGGAACAGCAGGTAGGTCAGTTCGGTCACATACTCGTTGTAAGTCACGCCGTCGTCGCGCAGGACGTTGCAGAGGCCCCAGAGCTTGGCGACGATATCGGTGGTGCTGGTCATTTTTCCCGCTCAACGTGTTGTTTGTTCAGGACTGCGTTGGACTTGAGGAACTTGATCAGAGCCTTTTCGACGCTGTTGCAGAGCTTCTCATCTTTGATTTCGATGTATGCCCCATTATTGACGATGGGTCGCTTAAACCAGAATTTTTCATAATGCTCCTTTACGCGAACTCGTATCGTCCGAGTTCCAGTGGCAGCCTTACCCACATAAACTGGGCGGTCGGTGATGTCGTAGAAGACATAGACACCCGGAACATCGGGAAGCAGGGTTTCGTCATGCGGGTCGAAGTCGGTTAAGTCGCCCATTCCTGCAATCGCTGCTTCTTCAGGTTTGGCGTCCGTTTTGGGCTGCGAACCGAGGGCGGTTTCGAGCTTCTCGCGGGTACGCTGTTGCGGGTTTTTACTGCGCCCTGAAAGGATGTTATAGATAGCCGGCGGAGAGACGCCTGATGCGTCGGCCAATTCCCAGACTTGCCAGTGTTTCACTTCCAGAGCGCCGCGAAGCCAATCTCCGTACTCATTCTCGAACACCTCGGGATCAGTCTCAGCGGAAGGCGGATTAGCGTCGCGCTTTTTTGGAGCTGCCTCCTCTGTGATCTCTGCGGTCTTTCGTGGTCTTGTCTCTGTATGCGCACGTTCTTTCACCCAACCCTCCCCCACATCTCTTCATTTATTCCGGCAAGGATGCTCTCGAGCTCCCCGCCGAACACCTTGTTGAGCCGATTGAACCCTCCATCGGCGATGAACGGTTCCTTGTCGATGGCCTCGCGGTCGACTACAACTTCTTTTTCAATCTGCTCGCCGATGCGCTTCAGCCAGCGTTTCTGCGGTTCGGACCACTGGCGGCTCGCCATGATGGTACGCATGGCGCCTCGCACTCGATCTCCATATGGCGTAAGCGGATCGCCAATGGCGGCCTGACGAACGAAGCCGATGATCGAGGCAGCGATTTCCTCGTTCCTTGCATCCGACCACGCGCGCCGCAGGTTGGCCTCGGAATAGCCCTTGCGGTCGAGCGCAAGGCGAAGCTCCTTGAGATCGGCGCGGGTGAGATCGCGGGGGCGCGTAACAACCACCTTCAGAGCGGCGATGGTGTTGATGTTGTCGCGTACGAAGGCGGAGAAGCCGTCAAGGAAGTCTTCGGGTTTCTGTGCTTCCCCGTAGCCGCGCGTCACCGCAACGACCTCATCGGGATGGTGCGAGATCGGCACAAGGCGTGGGTTCTCCCCATCCCCTTCCCAGTCAAGGATTGGACCGATGGCTGAGCGATCCTTCAGCCAGGCCCCAAGCGCTAAGGCATCCCCAGCAAGCAGACGCTGCAGCATCGCTTCTGGTGTCTCGCCCGCTACGGCCTCGAACCGCTGCCGCGCCTCTTTGGGCAGTCTCTTCAGGCGGCGGCGCAGTTTCACTGCAAGCTGCGCGCGGATTGTGTCCCGCTGAGCATCGTCGGTCGCCTCTACCATCTCGCGGACAAGCTGCTCGAAGCTGATCGAGGGATTCACCACGACCGGCTTCATGTCGGTCAGGTTCTGCAGATGCGGATAAAGGTCCACGGCGTCGAAGATGCGAAAGACCTCCTTGCCGATCTCGTCGCAGCCGCGGGTCGCCCGCCCGATCATCTGCTCGTAGAGGATGCGGCTGTTCACACGGCGCAGGAAGACGAGATTGGTGATCTTCGGAACGTCGATGCCGGTGGTGAGCAGATCGACCGTCACCACGATCTTCGGATTGGCGTCGTTTCGGAACGAGCGGATGAGGTTCTGCACCCTATCCACGCTACCGGTGATCTTCTTCACAGCCGCGTCGTCGATCTCGCCATAGGCTTCGGAGAACGCCTTCTTGATGGCGTTGACCACTATGTCGGCGTGGGCGTCGGTGGCGGCAAAGATCAGCGTCTTGCCGGGAAGCGCAGGGTCGATGTGTTTCGCCAGTTCCTGGGCTACCACGCGATTGAACTCCGGCGTAATCACCTGCCTGTTGAACTGATCGACCTCGAAGCGGATTTCGTCGGGTGCGTGGGCAAGATCGATCTCGCCGGTCTGGGTGTTCAGAAGGTCAAGCTGCTCGTCCTTCTCGAACTTGATCCCTGCCCGCGCCAACGCGGTCTCAATGCGGATCGGTGGTTCATGGTCAATCAGGTAACCGTCGATCACAGCCTCGCGGTAGGAGTACCGGAAGATCGGTTCGCCAAAGATGTCGGTCGTGTGTAGCGCAGGCGTTGCCGTCAGGCCGATCTTCACCGCGTCGAAGTATTCCAGCACACGCCGGTATTTCGAGATGTAGTCGTCCTGGCCCCGGAAGCTCAATTCGGCATCCGACATCTCGCGGTCGAGAAGGTAGCCGCGATGGCATTCGTCGATCACCATCAGATCGTACTGATCGACAGGGGGGGCCTCGGACGTGTCAGCTGCGAACAAAACTCGCTTGACCAGGCCCTGGATGGTGCAGATGTGAACCTTGGTTTCCAGTTCGGGCGCGACGTCCTCCAGGCCCTTCAGGCCGAAGATTTCGGCGAAGGTCTTGCCTGACACAACCTTGGTGGTGGAGAACTCGCCTCCGGTCTGGTGACCGAGCGCGCTGCGGTCGACGACGAAACAGATGCGGCGGAAGCGTTTGGCCGACAGCAGCCGATAGAGGAGCGCAATGGCGAGCTTGGTCTTGCCGGTGCCGGTCGCCATCGCCACCAACATGGACCGCTGTTCGGCTGAGAGCGCGGTTTCAACCGCCCGGATGGCTCCTTCCTGATAGGGGCGGAGCGGGAAGCCGAACTCGAACGGCTGGGCCTTCAGCGCGGCGGTGGCCGCGTCATGATCGACTTCAAGCTGGCCAGCCAATCCCTCCGGCGTCGGCCAGTCCACCAATGCACGGCGATGATTGGCGCTGCGGCGTGTGTCGCGGAACCAGATGCCGCTCTCGGTTTCGATCTGCTTCAGATAGGATCGCCCATTGGCGGCGAACACGAACGGCACGCGATGTTCGTCCCATGGACCGCCAGCCGTCACGAAGTCCGACGAGGGCTCGATCCCAGGCGAATAGCGTTCGGCCTGATCGATGGCCGCCGAGACGTTCTTGCGTCGCCGTTTGGCCTCCACCACGCCGATCAGCATGGTGCCGACGAAGAGCGCATAGTCGGCTGGACCGTTGGCAGTCGGCCATTCGCCAATCGCCATGTTGCGGCCCTTGGCCGGTCGGACACCTACGCTGTGACGCAATGTCTTTGTGTCGGCCTCCCAGCCGCGATCCCGAAGCTGCTGGTCGATCAGGGCGCGGGTTTCGCCCTCGTCGAGATCGAGCTTGGTTGCGGCTTCCTCGCCGCGCTCAACCAGTTCCAGCACGTCGGCACGCGGTGCAGCTTCAGCCTCGGCCTGCAGACCGGCAAGCTTGGCCGCAAACGCTGCTTTCTCGGCTTCGGTCTCGTGGTCGAAAGCCTGCCACGGAGTGGCTGCCTCGCTGAACCCGTAATGTGACGGACCCGACGCTGCGACACGCAGGCTGGCGAGCTTCGCCGATAGCGCTGATTTCTCGGCTTCACTCTCTTGAGCAAGTTGCTCCCACGTCGCCCGTTCCCGGGCCTCGCGCTTGAGCCGCTCTTCCAGCGTTTCACGAACGTGGATTTGCTCTGCCGTCTCACGACGAGCAACAGCGACAGCGTCCTCGCTCTCGGCGACCTTACGGCGCAGTGCCTCGATCTCTTCCCGTAGCGGCGCGGTGGCGTCGACAGGCTCTGGCGGAGGCACGAAAGGCCCAGGATTGAAGTTGGACTGCCTGCCATAAGTTCGGTGGAACCAAACACCCAGGGAGCGTCCAAACTTCAGCGCGGTCAGCGCGTTGGCATGGTTGCCCTCCGCCTCATGCACTGCCGTGTTGCCTGTCTTGCGCAATGCGTGGAAGAGGTCCGCGACTTCCTTCGGGATGATGCGCTCGTACGAAAGCCGGCGCAGCGTCTGCTCGAACGTCTCGCGTTCGTCTCGATAGGCGGCATGGCGCGCGGCGATCAACTTGGCCATCAGTTCGGCGAACTGGCGCAGCTTGACGATGGCGGTGGAGGGATCGTCGCGGAAATAGCGTTCGGCCTGCCCGCCGAGCGTTACCAGCTTGGCGTCATGGATGCTCAGAAAGCCGAAATTTGCAGTGCCGCCCATCATCCCCCCGGCACACGGTTGCATATTTTGCTTAAGGGATCATGCAGAATTTGGAACTTGCCTATGGTCGACTGAATGCCTGAGGACCCGCAGAGGCTTGACTGAGAGATACACCGCTGCTACCCCTTGAGATACACCAAGGCGGTAGATGCTTTGTGGAAGCGGTCGCGACAAACGATTGGAAATAAGCGCTTTTCTGGCCTTTTTGCACCCGGTTCGATTTGCCGAATTTGTCCGGCCCGGGGAGCCACCGCATCTTCTACGCTATGGCGCGATATTGCGCGCCAGCGCGCGTTCCCTGCGCTACGATCCGCTCCACTTGTGCTAGAATGGCGGCAAACAGCGGAGAGGCCGATCGAAGTCAGCGGTAAGCTGGCGTAGCGCCCTACCCTCGCCTAGGCTTGCAAGGCCCTCATCACAGATTCGGCGGCGATGAAGGTCTGCGTCTTCCAATGTCCGAACGGTGCCTTTGAACGCAGCCGTTGGCCCTTCAGGCAGCGACGGCGCAGGCGCGTCATCTTCGTAGTGGTTCCGGTCTCGTCGATAAACACCAGCCGATGTGGCTCAAGCCGCATCCGCGGCTGGCGTTTGGCCCGCCACTGCTGGCGCGCCTTGCTGATGTCGGGTCGATCTTGCTCGCTGGCCAGCAGCGTTTTTTTGAAGCGGTAGCCGTTCCTGATGAGCCAACGTGAGATCGAGGCCGGAGCCACTTGGACGCCTGTAGCAGTAACCAGCTCGGCGGCAAGCTCCGGCATGGTGATGTCGTCCTTCTCGGCCACACAACCAATCAGGAACGCACGATGCGGGTCGAGCTTGGAATGGCGGCGGCCTCCGCTCGGCTTGGGCACCAGGCTCTCGGTCTTTCGATAGTTCCTCATCAGGATCACGACGAACGAAACCGATACCCCAAAATGTGCCGCCGCCGCACGCCGCGAATGGCCAGCCTCGACAAACCGCACAACGCGTTCACGCAAATCGAGCGAATAGGGCTTGGGCATGGCAAATCACCTCCTTAAGGAAGTGAATCACAAACCCGACGTTAGCGGAATCCTTCGCGATTCAACCTGAATGTCCGACGCTCTAGTCTCGAGGAAGTAGTTCCAGGCAGCTTGTAATCGCATCAGCTTCAACTGGTTTCTCCAGAAACGCACGGGCGCCTGCAGCCATCACCTTGTTTCGCGTCGCCTCGTTTGGGAAAGCCGTCATGAAGATCATCGGAAAAATCCGGCCTCTTGCTATCAGCTCCGCCTGAAGTTCGTCGCCCGACATTCCGGGCATCTGGATGTCAGTGATCATGCAGCCAGGATCGTCGGCAATTTTATCGTCAAGAAATTCGAGCGCCGACGCATAGCCACACACTTCATAGCCGAGAGATCTGAGCAGGCTGGCGAGCGAGCTTCGCACTCCGTCATCGTCATCGACGATCGCAATCTTGGGAATCTTGAGCATAATCAAAGGCGTTCATGCCGCTCGATTGCAGCAGGTCATCTCCACAGAGCCACCCGTCATCCATGAGGCACATTGGCCCGAAAGGAAATCATACGGAGGTTTGCACCACGCCGGTCAGCGACCTGAAATACCCAGCGCCTCTGCCTTGCGAACAAGGTCCGCGAGCGTGCGGACGCCCATCTTGCGCATGACATTGCCGCGATGGATCTTCACCGTGATTTCCGAAAGCCCGATCACGCCCGCCACCTGCTTGTTCATCAGGCCGGCGACGACATGACCCATCACCTCGCGCTCGCGCGGCGTCAACGTTTCATATTCCGCTCGCAGGCGATCGCTCTCCGTGCGCTCGACCCTCCTGACCCGATCCCGCTCGATCGCGCTTGTTACCGCGTCCAGCATGTCCTGGTCGCGAAACGGCTTTGACAGGAAATCGACGGCGCCGGCTTTCATGGCTCGGACCGTCATCGGAATATCGCCGTGACCGGTCATGAAGACCACCGGCAGTTCGATTCCCTGTTTCGTCATCTGCGACTGGAAGTCCAGGCCGCTGACGCCCGGCAGACGGACATCGAGGATGATGCAGCCCGGCGACTGGGGAAGGCTGGCTTGAATCATCTCGGCCGGACTGCCGAACAAGTAGGTCGACATCCCGACCGAACGGAACAGGCTGTCGAGTGCGTCGCGCACGCCCGGGTCGTCGTCGACGACGACAACAAAGGGAGATGGTCCTGTCGGAGACGAAGCAACTTTCATGGAAGTAGCCCTGTTCATGCGGTCGCGCTTGCATCGACGGAGGGTAGGGTCACGCGGAACGTCGCGCCCTGCCGCGGCAGGCTCTCAACTGTCATTCGCCCGCCATGCGCCTCAATCGTTGTCTTGCATATGGCAAGGCCCATTCCCATGCCGTCCTGCTTGGTCGTGAAAAACGGTTCGAACAATCGCTGAAGATGCTCATTCGGTATTCCCGGCCCGGTGTCCTGCACGATGATCTCGATGTCGTCCACCTCGGTTTTGGCGGCGGTTATGAACTGCATGCGCGCGCCGTCCTGCCCGGCCATGGCGTGCGCCGCATTGATCATGAGGTTGACCAGGACTTGCTGCAGCTGAACGCGGTCACCGCGTATGTTGGGAAGGTGAGGCTGCAGGTCGATCCTGAGCTGTATGTTGGCCTTCGCAATCTCACGCTGGACGAGCGCCACGGCGTCTTCCACCAATGCGGACAAGGCCAGTTCGTCTCGATGTGACGGCGCCTTCTTCAGGAAAGCCCTGATGCGCTTCACGATGTCGCTTGCCCTTCGCCCCTCGGCGACAGCGCGCCCGAGCGCGAACTCCACCTCGTTGAGCTCGGGCGGATCGCGGCGGAGCCAGCGCATCCCTGCCTCGCCGTTCGTCACCACCGCCATGAGCGGCTGGCTGACCTCGTGCGCAATCGACGCGGTCAGCTCACCGAGGGTGGCGACGCGCGCGGCGTGGGCGAGTTCGGCCTGTGCCTGCTGGATAGCGTCCTGGGCGCGCTTACGGTCCGTGATGTCCATTACGTATACCAGAGCCTTGTCGCCGTCGTCAGGTGAAGAGGGAAAGGTGATGGTGAACAGCACAGGGACGGCCTTCCCGTCGCTCGAGACCATCTCCGTCTCCCCCTCATAGAAGGCGTCACCGCGCGCAAACGCAACGAGCGCGCCCGGGAAAGTCGTATCGGCCGCGCCCAGGACATCGTCCAGCGTGTTCAGGAACTGCGTGCGATCATCCACTGAAAGCATGGACAGGAGCGCTGCATTGACGTCCACGATTCTGATGAGCCGTCTGGCGCGCGTGTAGAAGTCCGGGTTGGCGGCGAGATGGTCGGCAATCGAGGTCCCTTCCTGCGCTACGTTGGCAAGCTCGGCTTGGACTGCGCTCCAGTCTTCTTCGATGACGCCGATCCGGCTTGTATCGAACATGCGCCTGTAGCGCCGCTCACTCCTGACCAGTGCTGCATGAGCTGTCTGGCGCTCCGTTATGTCGGTGTGCGTTTCCAGGACGCCAACGCCGTTTCCGTGGCGGTCCCGCTGTATCGCCCAGCGGCTGTCCAGCACGAGCCGCGCACCGGTTCGCGTCTGATGCTCCAAGATCCCCTCCCATCGCCCGCTTTTGAGCAATGCAGCTTCAACCACCGCCCGGTCGGCAGGGTATTTCGTACCGAGCAGTTCGTCCGCCACCCGACCGATCGCCTCGGCTGCGGTCCAGCCATAGACCTCCGCGGCAGCGTCGTTCCAAAAGGTGATGACACCGCGGATGTCGCGAACGAAGATCATGTCGTGCGAGAGGTTCAGCAAGCGAGCCTGCGCAGCCAGGGTTTCCGTGGCGGCCTGACTCTGGAGCGCCAGCGCGGTGGCGATGGCGATGGCCGCAAGGCTTACGGCCGCGCGTAAAGCGGGAGATCCGAAGCTCTCCATGCCGTGGGAAATGACATAGGCCAGCACCGTCAGTACGATGGCGCCAGCAGCGGCGACCAATACGTCCGCTCGCCGCGAGGTGCGGGCCGCAATGAGTACGACGAGCACGTAGAGTACCGCGATCGCTCCCTCGAGCGGCGACAGCACGTCGAACAGGAAGATGCCAAGCGCAAGGAGGACTGCCGCCAAGCGGTAGACGCTGTTGCTCATGCTATGTCTCGGTTTAGTGAACCGAAGTCGCTTGGCAAACCTGGGGAGCCGAGCGCCGAGATGGCCCGGCGTACTGCAGATGAGCAAAACAGCCGACCATCCGGCCACGGGCGTTCACCGGCTCGGCCGGCTGGAAGGTCTTATCGCAAAGGGGCCGCATTCCTCGAAATCCCTCCAGGTCATATCACCGCCTTCTGACAGCCCATTTTCGGGCAGGTAGAATGGCAATTCAACCGAAAAGACCGAGCCATCGTTCTCGACCGACTGGCCACAGATCGGATGGGGGGAGCAGGTCGGCGGTCTGACGCACGATTGTCAGACCGAGACCCAGCCAGTCGATCGGCCGTCTGGCCGCCCCACCCGACGGCGACGCTACCCGCTTCCGGTGATCGGCCTCATGAAGCTCGGCTTCACGGCGCTGTCTCGCCTGCGGCTTGCTCGATCAACTCCGCCACAGCCGCAGGGTGCGACACCATCACGACATGGGACGCGCCCTTGACGGAGACGGTTTTGCGCGCATGAGCCCGTTCAGCCATGAACTCGGAGGCCCGTGGCGGAATGTTCTTGTCGGCATCGCCGTAGATGAACCAGCTGGGTATGGCTTTCCAGGCCGCATTGGCCTGGCGTTCGTTGAGAGCGGCTTCGGTGATCGGGCGTTGCGTTGCCGCCATCAGCTTCGCTTCGCCGACCGGGACGTCGGCTGCAAACTGGTCGTGAAACTTGTCCTGCTGGATGTACAGATCCGAGCCGCCTTCGGACAATGCGACTGGCTTGGCGAGCGTCGGGCCAAGCGAACTGCCGGGAAACTTGCCGGAAAGCTCCACGGCGGTTTCGCCGACCTCCGGTGCGAACGCGGCAACGTAGACCAACGCCTTCACATTTTTCTGGCCGGCGGCGGCTTCACTGATCACCGAGCCTCCGTATGAATGGCCGACGAGTACGACAGGAGCCTCGATGCTGGAAGCAAGAGAGGCTATATAGCCGCCGTCTTTCTTGACGCCACGCAAAGGGTTGGCCGCGGCCACGACGGAGTAGCCGTCCTTCTCGAGGATAGCGACAACGCCGTTCCAACTCGACGCATCCGCAAACGCGCCATGCACCAGAACGACAGTCGGCTTTCCGGATTGCGCCTGTGCGCTGCCCAAAGTGGCGGCAATGATGGCCAACCCTGCCAGTAAGGTTTTCATTGTGTGGTCCTTTCGTGTTGGAGATAATTAGACAGCGGAGTTCAGAGCGAGGAAAGGCGGCGACGCAGGCCGAGAGCCCGACCGGTCGTCCGTTTCGTCGCGAGGGAAGTCGGTCGACTGGCTTAGTTCCCGCCACCGTTCCAGCTCTTCCAGCCTTCTGAGATCCGCCTGCACGAGAATCTTCAGGGCATCGCTTCCCACTGGCAGTCGGAATGGAGGATCATCCATTGCCGCTATCTTCAGGATGGCCTGGGCCACGCGAGCCGGGTCGCCCGGTTGCCGACCGTCATAATTGCGCTGCATGCGGGCCGTCTCGCCCACCACTCGATCATATTCGGGGCGGCCCTCCTTGAGGGTGGTCGATACACCGGAGAAATCGGTTCGCATGCCGCCGGGCTCGATCACGGTGACTTTCACCCCGACAAGTCCCATTTCGCGGGCGAGGCATTCCGAGAACCCCTCTATGGCCCACTTCGCCGACGAATAGGGTGCGCGTCCAGGAGCCCCGATACGCCCTCCCACGGACGAAAACTGGATGATGTGCCCGCTGCGCTGCTCGCGCATGATGGGGATAGCGGCCTTGGTCACGATGATGGTGCCGAACAGGTTTGTCTCGATCTGCCTCCGAAAATCCTCCAGTGCAGTGTCCTCTACCGAATTGACGTTTCCATACCCGGCGTTGTTGACCAGCACGTCGAGCCCTCCGAACGTGTCGACGGCAAGCCTCACCGCAGCCTCGGCGGCGTTCGGATCGGTTACATCCAAGGGGAAGGTCCTGACCGATTCACCGAAGCGTGCGCCCAGGTCGGATATCTGTTCGGGATTGCGGGCCGTTGCGATAACCTTATGCCCGGCCTCGAGGACTGCTTGGGCAAGCGCGCGGCCCGTTCCTCTCGAAGTCCCAGTGATAAGCCATCTCTGCGTCATTTGTTGTCCCTTTCCATTTTCGCCGCCAAGCGCGCTGCACCAAACGCGAGTGGCTATGGTGCGTAGCGCGTGAAGACGTAGTCGTGGTTTTGGACGCGGGCCTCGTGGCAGGCGAAACATGTCTCGTGCTGCGCTAGGTCGACCGGCTTGCCATCAATGAAACGGCCGAAACCCCAGCCGCCACTCGCCGCGTATTTCTTCGAATCCTTGACCATCACCTGCACGGTCGTTGGCGCTCCCGGCACGGATGCCGATTCGAACTCTGCCGACTGGGTTCGCTTCCAGGCCAGCTTCACGAGAACGCTGCCATCGGGGAACGGCAGCGTGCCTTTCCTGTAGGCGTCCAGTGCGACCGCGTTTCCGACGACCGCACGGAGTTCGTTCAGCGGGTCGCCTTCCAGCGCGGGCGCGACCAGCTCCCATTTTCGGTATCCATCCGGAATTGTCACCCCGTAGATCGGGGATGCCTGCGAAGGCTCTTGGGCGCCGGCCCTGTCAATCGCCACGCATGTGATCGCAAGAGCCGCGGACAAGGCTGCGACGGCTGCAATGGCCATATATCGTTTCATCACGCTTCTCCCCTCAGAAGCCGTCTACGTCGACGATGGCCTTGGCGAACGCCTCCGGCGCTTCCTGCGGCAGGTCGTGGCCAATGCCGCCCGACACAAGCCGATGCTCGTACTTGCCCGAGAACTTGCCGGCATAGTTGGCCGGATCGGGATGCGGCGCGCCGTTGGCGTCACCTTCCATGGTGATGGTTGGAACGCCGATCACGGGCGCCTTGGCGAGCTTTTCCTCCATCTCGTCATAGCGACGTTCGCCGTCGGCAAGGCCGAGCCGCCAGCGGTAATTATGGATGACGATGTCGACGTGATCGGGATTGCGAAAGGCCGCGGCGCTCCTGGCGAAGGTCGCGTCATCGAAGCTCCAGCGCGGCGACGCGAGTCGCCATATCAGCTTGGCGAAATCATCAGTGTTCTTCGCATAGCCGGTGCGTCCCCGATCCGTGGCGAAGTAGAACTGGTACCACCATTGCAACTCGGCCTGCGGCGGAAGCGGCGCCTTGTTGGCCGCCTGGCTGCCGATCAGATAGCCACTGACCGAAACCATCGCCTTGCAACGCTGCGGCCAGAGAGCCGCAACCACATTTGCGGTGCGCGCTCCCCAGTCATAGCCGCCCAGGATCGCCTTCTCGATACCGAGCGCGTCCATGAAGTCGACGAGATCCAAGCCGAGCGCGGCTTGCTGCCCGTTGCGAAAAGTAGCGTCCGAACGGAAGCGGGTCGTCCCGTATCCGCGAAGATGCGGGACGAGGACACGGTAGCCAGCGCCGGCAAGAAGAGATGCTACGTCGACATAGCTATGGATGTCGTAGGGCCAGCCGTGCAGCAGAATGACGGCGGGGCCGTCCGCAGGACCTTGTTCCGCATAGCCGACAGAGAGCAGGCCGGCATCGACCTGCTTCAGGGCGGCAAACGCGGCCTTTGGCGATGTAGCTTGCGACATTGCCGGTCGCACCGCCACCAGCTGCGCCATGGCCACGGCTGCGGCCCCGACCGCCAGGAGGCGACGGCGATCGAGGTCGATAAATTCAGGGTTGGTTCCGGTCTGCATTGGTGGCTCCAGTCGAGTCGGGATGAAGGGATTGGCGGCGGTGCGCGTTAGGCCAGAGTGATGGCCACTTTGATGTTGCCGCGCGTAGCTTTCGAATAGGGACAAGTCCGATGCGCGGCATCGACAATCGCCCGCGCTACGTCAGGATTCAGGCCGGGAAGGCTCACATCGAGGCGCGCGCTGAGGAAGAAGCCGTCGTCGCCGGAGTTCAGGTCGACCTCCGCGTCGATCGCGGTTTCGGCGGGCAAAACTACTTGCATCTTGCGCGCGGCGATCGCCATGGCGCCTTCAAAGCAGGCCGACCAGCCAGCCGCGAAGAGCTGCTCCGGATTGGTGCCTTCGCCGGGGCCGCCAGGCGTGGAAAGCCTGACATCAAGCCTGCCGTCGGAACTGCGCGAGAAGCCACCGCGGCCACCGGTGGTATGGACCCGGCCGGTGTAGAGCCGCTTCGGTTGTGTGATCATCGTTTGAATCCCTTCCATGAGAACCATTCAATCAACGCAGCGATCTGAAGGCCGCTCGTATTTCGCGTGTGAAGATTTCCGGCTGTTCCCAAGCGGCGAAGTGGCCGCCGTTCGCCGCCTCGTTGAAGTAGATGAGGTTGTGGTAGCAGCGCTCAGCCCAGCCGCGCGGCGCACAATAGATTTCACCGGGGAACACGGTCACGGCGACGGGAAGCGCCTGAATGTCGACCGCGTTGAAGTTGTTGGAATGGTCTTCCCAGTATATCCGCGCGGCCGATGCACCCGTTGCGGTCAACCAATAGAGCGAGATGTCGTCGAGCATCTCGTCCCTTGTCAGCACACGCTCCGGCTGTCCGCCGCTGTCGGTCCACTGAGCAAACTTTTCGTAGATCCACGCGGCAAGCCCAAGTGGTGAATCGACCAGCGAATAGCCAATGGTCTGGGGCCGTGTGACCATCATCGCCGCATAGCCGGAACTGTCCCGGTAAAATTTGTCGAGCGCGTCGAACGCCTTCCTTTCATCGTCGGGAAGGTCTTTCGGCGCTGGCCCGCCGGCCGCCAGAATAGCCGCGATCTCGCTTGGAACCGTACCCGGCATATTGACGTGAATGCCGATAAGCCCCGGCACGTTCTGCAACGCCATTCGATGCGATATCACCGAGCCGCAATCGCCGCCCTGCGAGACATAGCGATCATAGCCCAGCCGCTGCATCAGAAGCGCCCATGCTCTGCCGATGCGATCGGAACCCCACCCCGTCTTGGTCGGCTTTGCGGAGAAGCCGAAGCCGGGGATCGAGGGCACGACGAGGTGAAAGGCGTCCTCAGCATCGCCGCCGAAGGCTGTCGGATCTGTGAGCGGCCCCAGGACTTTGAGAAACTCCAGAATCGAGCCGGGCCAGCCATGCGTCATGATCATCGGCAAGGCGTCGGCATGTGGCGAACGAATATGGATGAAGTGGATGTCGAGCCCGTCGATCTCGGTGACGAACATCGGCAGCCGGTTGAGGTGAGCCTCGATCGTTCGCCAGTCGTAGTCGGTCGTCCAGTATTCGATGAGGTCGCGAAGCCGTTCAAGCTGGAGGCCCTGCGACTGAGCTGTGACGGTCTCTTTGTCCGGCCAACGCGTCGCCGCCAGGCGCTGACGAAGATCAGCGACGGCTGCTTCCTGAATGTCGACGCGGAAGGGTCTTATAGCTGTGCTTTCAGCCGCGGCGGCCGTGCTTGACGGCAACAGGCCAACGGCGCCGGCAGCCGCAGAGATGGCGAGCAAGTGGCGTCTTGTAAGGGTAGGCGACATCGTGGACATCGATCATTCTCTCGGGACAGGAAGTCTTCTTGCCTTAAGGTAGAGGCGACTGGACCGAGTGGCTGCTATACATAGATATGGATCGCTAGCACTTGTGGGTCGCAGAGCGTCGCCATCCAGCCTCGATCGGCCAATCGCATGTCATGGGACCAGCAGCAGCTTGCCCCTCGTCCCGCGGCTTTCCATGTCGGCATGGGCGGTTGCTGCGTCCGCCATTCCGTATTCGCCACCGATCCGGACACTGAGCCTGCCCTCCATGATCCAGTCGAAAAGCTGCGCCGAATGCGATCGCAGCAGTTCAGGCGTGTGGATGTGGTCGGAACAGACCGCATAACCGATCTAGATGCTTTTCGGTAATTGCATGATGTCGAACGGTCCGGGACCGCCGAGCACGGGCCCGTACCAGCAAAGGTCCCAGAATGGCGGAGCGCGTCGAGCGATCCCTGGAATGTCTTAGGACCCGACGACAACCCCGAGGGAACACCCATGGAGGTCTTCGACGGCTTTCGGACGGCACTGGCCAGCAACCGCGCGCAGTTCTTCCTCGAATGAGCTGCAGCTGTCCCTGCCCCGTGTCATCAGCCATGCGAGCGCGTCGCACCCCATTGGGTTCGCATACCCTCGGGATAGACTCATGATTTTATCTGAATTCCTCTATTTTACACCTGCATACTTGTATTTTACACCTGCATACTTGGTCGGCGCCATGGCGCGGGCTAAGCTGCCCGATCTGGTCGACGTGATCTTCGACACGTCAGGGCAAGCCGATTTCAAAGGCTTCAATGAGGAAGGCCAGGTGGCGCGGCCTGTTCTATTCGGATTCGATGCGCGACATGGTATCCGGACCCTCTTCCTCCCGGCTCCGTATTTGTCGCCCTGGCCATTTCGCTTGTCGTGGGTTTCGTCGTGGCGATAGGTTTAACATGAACGCCAACACGCCCCCAAGCGAGGCTATTCGTGAAGGTCGAAAGCGACTGCCATTCCAAAGGCGGGGGCCGCACTGACTATAAGATAGACCAGCTCATCGTCAGTAACCAGCAGATACGGAGAGTCTCGGCGTATCTCTGCGATGGTTTCCTTTACGGATAAGATTTCACCGCGAGAGGCTTGCAGGATCACTTTCTGCACAAGGTCCTTCGTGGTAGCTGCGGCGGGTGGAGAGTTCGATCGATCGCCCATCCTGGGCGCCCCCTCAAGGCTAGAACCCAAGCGATCATTGATGGTCCTACTTGGGAAAAAATCAACATACGATTTCGTGTGAAGGCGGGGTCGGGAATGTTTGGTGGAATTTCTGAGCGGGGGATTGGATAACTGGCTCGCGCGAAGACCCCCCGTACCCCTTCGGTTTCCACATAGCCCATGGGCATAGCCTTGCTATGTATCCTTGGCAGCGTCCTCGATCAGTTCGGCTATTAAGGTGCGGATCCGTAGGTCGGACCTATCCCCTATGTTTCCCACATCTTTGGTCACCATCCCCGGCGAAGATACGGACACCGCCCCGCTCACCTTAACGTTGACCGTATAGGTTCTTCTAGGCGCCTTCTCCAATTCTCGCTTCCTGTAGATCTGGAAACGAATCGACGGGGTTAAAGCTTTGACCTGCCGGCGTGGCGCGGTGTCTATGTCGACAGTCACCTCGCCTGCCACGTCAGCCTTGGCCGCCTCCAGCGATGCAATCACGACGTCGTTTAGCCAAGCCTTTGCTTGATCGCTGAAGTCCGCCATGGGGGCATCTCGCTTCCCCATCTCCGCGCCGCCGACGTGCTCCTTCTGCTGACGGCGAGCTTTCTTCCCGCGCTCAAGGGCTTCTTTAAACTTTGCCATCCCTGTTGCTCCGATTTGTCATCAGGCCACCCAGATCGGCTATGGCGCCCTCCCATTCACTAGAACGCGCACAGTCGGGGTACGTTGCGTTGGGGAGCCTTTGGGTTCGCCGCTATTCAGCGTTTGGTCAGGCACAACGAACGTTGACGTTAGACAATGCTTCGGCCACCACCTTGTCAGGCACAACGCTTGAGCTGGACAAAGCCGTGAAACAGTACGTCATCTACACCCGCGTTTTGACGGACTGGCTTTGCGTTTCGTCCCTGCTTATGAAGCAGCTCGCTCACCAGCTGGTTGCAATTGCCGTTGGCGCAACTTTCTGATGTGAATGACCCGACCACTAGCTATGAAGGCGATTTCCGCGCCTTCGCGCGGACCGGCCGCCTGGAAGAAGGTGACCTTGCTTTCCGGCTCGATCATGATGATTTCGCGCAGATCAGCACCGGCGATCGTAGCTTGGCGCACGAAGTGAGTCGCGCTCTCCTCCACGACGTCGCAACGGGTGCAGAGGCTTGCGGGCAGGAACAGGCGGGCGTCGCGCGCCTTGAGTTCCAGGCCCTGCCATATCTGCGCACGGGTCAGCTTGGTCTCGCCTCGGGGATTCACCGGAACGGTAGCGGTCGAGTAAATCATGATATCTCTTCTGGACAGAACGTCGGTGATGGGGCTCAGACGGCAATTGCGGCCGCATAGTCGCGATAGGAGCGCAACGGTCGGCCCAGCAGCGCGGTCAGCCGATCGACATCGCCGGCATCGGGGACCATGCCGTCCGTGAGGAAGCGCTCGGCCATCAGGCGCATGTCGAGCGCCATCCAGCTCGGCATGAACTGCCGCAGGTTCTGCTCGAAGCCGGCGGTGTCGTCGCCGGGATACGCGATATGTCGACCGAGGACGTCCGTCCAGATCGCTGCGACGTCCGTGCCAGTCAGCGTGTCGGGGCCGACGAGGTTGATGCGGTTGAGCGGGAGCGGCGCGGCGGCCTGCTCACGGCGGAGGAGTTCGATCGCGGCGATCTCGCCCAGGTCCCGCGCGTCGATCATGGCGATGCCCTTGGCTCCGATCGGCATCGGATAGATGCCGTAGCCGATCACCACGTCCTTGATCGTGATGTCGTTGTCCATGAAGTAGGCGGGCCGCAGGATGGTGGCGTTGAGCTCCATCTGTTCGATCATCCGCTCGACGCCGAACTTGCCGGCAAAATGCGGCACGTTGACGTAGAGGTCGCTGTGGATCACCGACAGATAGACGATCCGCTCGATGCCGGCCTCACGGGCAACGGCCAGCGCTACCAGCGCCTGAGTGTATTCGTCGGCCACCACCGCGTTCAGCAGGAAAAGGGTGGAGACGCCGGAGAACGCCTTGCGCAGGGAATCGACATCGAGCAGGTCGCCCTGCACGACATCTACGCCAGTGGGGAAATTGGCCTTCGAGGGATCGCGAACCAAAGCGCGCACATCGGCGCCACGCTTCACAAGCTGTTCGACTACGTTGCGGCCGACATTGCCGGTCGCGCCGGTAACGAGAATGGTCATGGGATTACTCCTGAGTTGAGCCGGATGGCGTCCCAGAAAATTAGTGATCCACATTTGTGTCGGTAGGCATTATATCTGAACACGCCGTCCCACAGGTGGAACACATGGATCTACTTGCCCTTGCTGATTTCAATCTGGTCGCCCGCCACGGGGGCTTCGGTAAGGCCGCCCGCGCTGCCGGGCGCCCGAAGGCCACCTTGTCCCGACGCGTGGCGGAGCTGGAGGCGAGTCTGGATCTACGGCTGTTTGAGCGTGGCGCGCGCGCGTTAAAGCTGACGGAAGAAGGACGCGCGCTTTTCGAGCGCGCGGGCCGGTTACTTTCCGAGCTCGAAGAGACGACGGCGGCGATCGCCTCAGGCGGCGAAAGGCCGCGCGGCCGGTTGCGGATCAGCGCCCCATTGCTGTTCGCACAGACCGCGATGGGGAAGATCGCCGCCGGCTTCGCCCTGAAATACCCGGAGGTCAGGCTCGAGGTCACGACCGAAGACCGCGTCGTCGACATGATCGAAGAGGGATTTGACCTGGTGATCCGGGTCAATCCGGATCCGGATGAGAGCCTCGTTGGGCGAGCCTTTCTGCGTGATCGGCTGGTGGTCGTGGCAAGTCCTGACCTCGCCCAGCCGGCCGAAGGTCTGGCAACCCCGGCCGTCATGCGTTCGACAGATCGCAGGGCTTGGGACGTGAAGACGCCCACTGGCCGGTTAACAATCGCGATCGAGCCCGTCCTTGCGTTGTCGTCGCTCATCATGGTCCGGGATGCCGTGCGAGCGGGCGTCGGCGCGGGACGCCTTCCGGTGTCGCTAGTGAGCCATGATCTGGCGGACGGAACGCTGGTACTTTTGGGGGATGTCGAGGGACCCGACATCGCCCTGTGGACACTCTATCCCTCTCGGCGACTGCTGAGCGCGCGCGTCTCCGCATTCCTCGACCATCTGAAACGCGCCTTTCCCATGGGGACACCTGACGAGCTGGCCGCCTATATCGGCAAATGACTCCCAGGAAACTGGCTAACCAAGCTGATGCGTTACTCCATAAATCTCTCAGCGTTACTTCACATCCGAATTACGAAATTACGGTGACAGTGCACTTTTTGCGGCGGCATTCAGGGCCTTTCCGCCGCAAATCTCGAATGCGCGTTTTTTAGCCTTCCCTGACCGGCAGCGCCTTTTCCCCGGAATCGACCGCCCTATTTCGCCTCGACAGGTGGGTGGCTGCTTGCTGGACGAGTCCTTGCGGCGAGTACGGCATGTGCTTCGAGGTACCCCACATGAACTTCCACGATCGGCACCTATTGAAGTTGCGGGTGAACGGAGAGGATCACAGCCTTTCCGATCTCGATCCCCGCGTCACGCTGCTCGACCTGCTGCGCGAGCGGCTTCATCTGACCGGAACGAAAAAGGGATGCAATTTCGGCGAGTGCGGCGCCTGCACCGTGCATCTCGACGGGCGGCGTGTGAATGCCTGCATGATACTTACCGTGTCCTGCGAGGGACGCGAGGTTACGACGATCGAAGGGCTGGCAGACGGCGATGCGCTTCATCCCGTGCAGCAGGCGTTCATCGATCATGATGGTTTTCAGTGCGGATTCTGCACGCCCGGCCAGGTGATGTCAGCGGCGGCGCTGATCGAGGAGGGACATACCGGCTCCGATGCCGAGATCCGCGAATGGATGAGCGGGAATCTGTGCCGCTGCTCGGCCTATCCGCAAATCGTCGAGGCGGTGCGCGCAGCGGCCGGGAGGGCGAGCCAATGACCCCATTCGTCTATGCACGCGCCGACAGCCTGGGCGACACGATCGCAGCCGGTGCCGCGCCGGACAGCGCCTTTCTCGCCGGCGGCACCGAATTGCTCAACTGGCTGCGCCTTGGCATTGCGGAGCCGACCCGGATCATCGACATCTCCCGCCTCGACGGGCTGGATCAGGTTGAGGCACTGCCCGGCGGCGGCTTGACGATCGGCGCGCTGATGCATCTCAACGATGTCGCGCTGCATGCGTTGGTCGTGCGCGACTATCCGGTGTTGAGCCAGGCGATCCTCAACGCCGCATCGCCGCAGCTGAGAAACCTGGCAACGATAGGCGGCAATCTTCTGCAGAAGACGCGCTGTGCCTATTTCCGTGCCGAAGAGCAGTTGCCATGCAACAAGCGTCAGCTCGGCTCCGGCTGCTCGGCATTGCATGGCATCAACGACAATCACGCGATATTCGGCTGGACCGAGGATTGCGTCGCCACCCAGCCATCCGACCCGGCCGTGGCGCTGGCAGCACTTGATGCGGTCATCGTCACCGCGCACCGCAGCGGCGGCCGGCGCATTCCGGCAGCGGAATTCCACCTGCTTCCCGACACGCGGCCCGAGGCAGACAATGTGTTGCAGCAAGGCGAACTGATCACGGCAATCGAGCTGCCGGCGCCGGCGCCGCGATCGGCTTACCTCAAGGTGCGCGAGCGCGAATCCTACGAATACGCCATCGTCTCTGCCGCCGCTGTGCTGGAGATGGACGGCCAAACCATCCGTCGGGCCGCCCTGGCGCTGGGGTCCGTAGCGCTGCGGCCGTGGCGGCTGAGCGCCGCCGAGGAGCAGCTCGCCGGTGCCGAAATCGGCGATCGCGAGGCGTTGAGCACCGCTATCGAGCAATCCTTCACCCAAGCGCGTCCCTTGTCGCAGAACGCCTACAAGATCGAACTGGCCAAGACCGCCGCTTTGCGGGCGATCGAAAGAGCAGCGAGGATGTCGTCATGATGATCAGCCAGCCTGTTGCCCGCCCTGACGGCGGCGTCAAGGTCACCGGCCGCGCCCGCTATGCGGCCGACTATTTCGCCCCCGACCTGCTCTATGCGGTACTCGTGACCGCGCCCGTTCCGGCCGGCCGCGTGACGTCGATCATGGTCGACGACGCGCTCGCCGAGAAGGGCGTCGTGCGTGTGCTCACGCATGAGGACATGCCCAAATTCGGCCGGTTCGCATCGCCGAGGGCCGAGCCCGATACGCAGATGCAGCAGGCCGAAGGCCCACCGGCAGCGCAGAGCTTCATGCCCATGCAGGGCGACGAGATACATCACGAGGGTCAGCCGCTTGCCATTGTGCTGGGCGAGACGCTGGAGGCGGCGGAGGCCGGTGCCCGCCACGTCGCATTGCGCTTCGAGTTCGCCGAGCCGGAATTGCCGGCACCGCCGGAGTGGACCGCCATCGACAAGGCTGCGGTCGTGCCGAGGGAGAGCGGCTTCCTGTTCCTGGAGCCGACATTTACCAAGGGCGACGTCGACCGCGGGCTTAGCGACGCAGCCGCCATGGTCGAAGCCGTCTACCTGCAGCCGTCGCGCCACCACAACGCCATGGAGCCCTCGGCGACGCTCGCTGAGTGGAACGACGGAGAGCTGACGCTGCACGACGCCACGCAGCACGTCTATGGTGTCCGCCAGGTGCTTGCCGCCCGTTTGAATGTCCCCGCCGGAAAGGTCCGCGTGATTTCCCGCCATACCGGCGGCGGCTTCGGCGGCAAGGGTTGGATCTGGCCGCATCAGGTGCTGGCCGCCGCCGCGGCGCGCATCATGCAGCGCCCGGTCAGGCTGGCGCTCAGCCGCGCCAATGCCTATTCCTGCCTCGGCTACCAGCCGCGCATGGCACAGAAGATCGTGCTGGCTGCGGACAGGTCGGGCAAGCTGACCGCCGTGCAACAGGACGTGGTCAACCTGACCACCGTGAGCGACGATTTCGTCGAGTTCGCCACCGAAGCCTCGAAGGGTCTCTACGCCACGCCGGCCATGCGTCTCAGCCAGCGCGTCGAGCGCGCGAACGTCGCCATGCCGACGGCGCTGCGCGCGCCGGTCGAGGGTCCCGGCACCTGGGCCCTCGAAAGCGCGATGGACGAGCTCGCACACCGCCTCGGCATCGATCCGCTCGACCTGCGTCTGATCAACCATGCGGACACGGATCCGGCCACCGGCCAGCCCTGGTCATCGAAGAAGCTGCGCGAGGCTTATGAGGAAGGCGCCCGGCTGTTCGGCTGGCGCGAGCGCCCGCGCAAGCCGCAACGCGATGGCGATTGGCTGATCGGCTACGGCATGGCAACCTGCAGCATGGGCTGTTTCCGCCACCCGACGCCTGCAGCCGAGGTCAGGCTGCACAGGGACGGCAGAGTGCTCATCCGCACCGGCACCCAGGACATAGGGACCGGAACACTCACCATCTTTCCGCAGATCGCGGCCGATGTGCTGGGCCTGCCGATGGAGAAGATCGAGTTGGAAATGGGCGATACAGAGCTGCCGGAGGCGGGACCGACCTATGGCTCGTCATCGACCATGGGGGTGGGCGCGGCGGTGCTTGCCGCCGCCGAAGATGCGCGTTCGCAGCTTGCCCGTCTTGCCAATCTGCTGCCGGACGAGGTGGAGATGCAGGACGGCAAGATTCGGCGCAAAGGCGCTGCCGGCGGTCAGACGATCGCCGACGTTATGAGCCATACCGACATCGGCGAGATCATCGGCTCCGGCTCGTTCGATCCGGCGCAGCATGGCAAAGGCCTCGCCATGCGCACTTTCGGCGCGATTTTCATGGAGGTCGGCGTCGATCCGGGGCTCGGCCTGCTCAGGCTTCGTCGCGCCGTCGGCAGCTACAGCGCCGGCCGCATCGTCAATCCCCGCACCGCACGCAGCCAGATGACGGGCGGCATCATCTGGGGCTGGGGCATGGCGGCGATGGAGCAGAGCAGGCACGAACCAGTGCTTGGGCGGTTCCTGTCGAAGAACCTTTCCGGGGTCGCCATTCCGGTCAATGCCGACATTCCCGGCGACATCATAATCCACTTTGTCGACGAGATGGACGAGCATGCCAGCCCGATCGGCGGCAAGGGCATCGGCGAGCTCGGCGCCACGGGCGTTGCCGCTGCGGTGGCCAATGCCGTCTTCGACGCCACAGGCAAGCGGATCCGGGAGTTGCCGATCACGCCGGAAAAACTGCTGTAGAAGGACCGGCCCGCGGAAGCGTCTGCTCGACGAGGTTGACGTAATAGCGCATCACCGTCGGCACGATCTCGTCGTTGAAAACGTAGCGGTCGCCGTGCAGGCCTTCGCCCGGGCCGACCTCGCCGGCACCGATCCACGCATAGCAGCCGCCGGCGTCGCGGATCATGAAAGCGAAATCCTCGCAGCCGAGACTGGGGCTGAACTCGGTCAGGACATTCTCCCGGCCGACGACGGATGCCGCCGCCTCGACGGCGCGGGTCGTCGCGTCCGGCGTGTTGATCAGCGGCGGGTAGCCCTTCCTGTAGTCGAGCCTGGCGTTGAGCGAATGCGCGGCGGCAATGCCTTGTGCGATCTCGCCGATCAGCCTCTCGCAGTGATCGGAAAGTTCGGGCTCGAAGAAGCGGCAGGTGCCTTGCAGCCAGACCTTGCCCGGCACGATGTTGCCGACATTGCCGCCATGGATCTGCGTGAGGCTGACGACAAGCGCGCTTTGCGGGTCGACCGAGCGGCTGACGATGCGCTGGACGGCTTGCACAAAGGCGCCGGCGGCCAGGATCGGGTCGTCGCCGAGCTGCGGCATCGCGGCATGAGCGCCAAGACCCTCGAAGGTCAGTTCGAAATTATCCACGGCCGCCATTTGCGCACCAGCGCGGGCGGCGATCGTTCCCAGCCGGACGCCCGGCCAGTTGTGGACCGCATAGACCGCCTCGACCGGAAAGCGCTTGAACAAGCCGTCCTCGATCATGCGCATGCTGCCGCCCTCGTTTTCCTCGGCCGGCTGAAAGATGAAAGTGACGGTGCCGTCGAAGGTGCGCGATTGACTGAGCAATCTGGCGGCGCCGAGCAGCATGGCGGTGTGGCCGTCATGGCCGCAGGCGTGCATTACTCCTTCTTTCCTGGAGGCATAGGCCAAGCCGGTTTTCTCCAGCACCGGAAGCGCGTCGAGCTCGGCGCGAAGGCCGATGGCGCGTGCGCCGCCACCGCTGCGCAGGACACCGACGACGCCGGTGCCGCCGATCCCTTCATGCACCTCGTCGACGCCGAAGGAGCGCAGCTTCTCTGCAACGAAACGCGCCGTTTCGTATTCATTAAATCCGAGCTCCGGATTGGCATGGATATGGTGCCGCCAGCCTATGACCTCTGGTGTCAGCGCGGCTATGGGGTCATTATGCAGCATGATGCCTCCTTTCACGCCGGCAAGGCGGCGCGGTTTGATCCTGCCAGCCATAGAAGGCCCGACGAAAAGCGTCTTGAACCGGATTGACCATGGCAAAGACAAACGAAGCCGCAGAGACCGGGAAATACTGGCGCCATCCGTGCTTCCCCGACCTGGGCCTGTTCGAGGCGCGCTTCACCCAGCACCGCTACGACCTGCACACGCACCCGACCTATGTGATCGCCCTGATCACCGCCGGCTGCGAGCGCATTCGCATCGGCCGTCAACGCGTTCTCGCTCCGGCGGGCGCCATTGCCGTCGTCAATCCTGAAGAGTGGCATGACGGCGAACGCGGGACGGATGAAGGCTGGGCCTACCGGACATTTTATCCTTCGGTGCCGATGATGACCGCGCTTACCCGCGAACTCGGCCGCGACGGCGCTCCGGTGTTTTCGCGCGCGACGATCGAAGACAGCAGTCTCGCCGCAGCATTGACCGCAGCGCACCACGGCTCGACATCCCCGGACACAATGACGGCCGAGACGTCCCTGCTCGTGGCGCTTAGACAACTGATCGTTCGGCATGGCGACTCGAGCGGACAGGCCGAAGAGATCGAAAGCTCCGGATCGCAGCGAAGATTTTCGCTCTACCGCGATCTTGTCGAAAGCGAGCTTGGCTCGCAACTCGACCTCAAGCGGCTTGCCGGCGCGGCTGGCGTGACCCGGTTCCAGGTCATCCGCGATTTCAACAAGGTAATTGGCCTGACGCCGGCGGCCTATATCCGCGACCGGCGATTGCGCCGGGCGAGCGCGCTGATCGAACAGGGATTTGGCCTCGCCGACGCCGCTATTACGGCGGGTTTCGCCGACCAGAGCCATTTTTCCCGTACATTCCGGGCCATGCATGGCATGACGCCGGGCATGTTCAGAAGAGCGGGATAAGGCGCTCCTGAACAGACAAGCTTGCGCCTCAAAGCTTGCTGCGCAATGCTGACGCAGTTCGGGGGGAATCATGCGCAAAATCTTGGCACCGACGCTGCTGCTCACGGCTGCACTGTTTGCAAACAGCGCCCAGGCGCTGGATGCCAGCGGGACGCCGGTTGTCGTGACCCCGCTTGCCTCTCGCACCGAGACCGCGTCTGGCCAGCCGATCACGCTGCCCCAGAAGAATGTCCAGGTCCTGGTCTCGGCCTATCAGATCGCGCCGGGCGCGACCTTGCCGGTCCACAAGCATCCGTTTCCGCGCTATGCCTATGTCGAGGCCGGCACGCTTCAGGTCACCAACGTCGAGACCGGCAAGAGCAACACCTATCAAACAGGTGATTTCATCATCGAGATGATCGGGCAATGGCATCAGGCGACCAATGTCGGCGCCGATCCGGTCAAGCTGCTGGTCATCGACCAGGTCGAAGAAGGTACCAAGAACACCGTGTTGCGCCAGTAGCTGCCACGTCTGAAAACGGCGTCCGTGGCGAATCCAGCGCAGCGCGTAATAGACGTCAGAACGCGAACCCCTCCGGCAAATTGTGATTCCAATAGCCTTCCTCGACAAGTTCACTTATGCGCCAGCCCTCGGACGTGCGTACGACGCGGTCGCGATACCAGAGCCCTTGGAAGAAGACCTGCCTTTTGCCTTCGCCGAGGTCGACCACCATCGGGCATGAACAATGCACGCGCGCGCTGGCCTCATCCCCTCGGAGGTCCAGAAGGATTGTCGAAATGGCGTGTTGCGAGATCAATATCTTCGAAAGGGCGCCTTTCATGTAAGCAACATGCTCATCCACACCGCTCCTGATTCCACCTGTTACAGTGTCGTCAAGCACGGCATCGGGTGTGAATATTTTGCGATAGGCTTCCCAGTCGCGATCATCCACCGCATAGCAATAGCGGACAAGCAGCTGTTCGATCTCAAGCCTATCGGAAACCTCCTGCAATGAAAGGGTCATGTCCTGTCTCCGCGGTTGGCGGCACGAATTCCGCATGCGCCAAGCCTGCCCCGACATTTCGATCAATATTCACGTTGCCGATGCTCCGAGCAACCTCGCCGCGCGACTGGGCATGCGCAAACCCGAACACTCATTTGGCCTCCGCCTTTACCCGGTCGGCAGCGGCGGCCAGAACGGCGCGATCCCCCTCTTCGTACAAGCGGCGGATGGAGATTGCCTTGACGCGCCAGCCTTCCGGCGTCCGCACCAGCCGGTGGAGATAGCTGCCATCGACCGTCCAGAACCGCCCGTGATCCAGTGGGCTGCGCGGACATGGCTGCGTGCAACCGCGTCATTGCCTGCGCCTTCGACAATGATGTTGGTGATGAGGTGCTGGGTGGCGTCGAAGCCCGGCAGCAGCCCTTGCCACTGCGCGATCAGCGCGTCGCGGCCACTGGTCGCGGCTGCGCCGCCGAAGAGGCTGGTATAGTCGGTCGTGACGGACAGCACTTAGTTGGCGGCATGGTGCGACCCTAGCTGCCGCTTGCTGATAGCTCGGGCAAGTCCGGATCTGGTGCTCAGCATACGCACGATGAATGGCCCGGTTTGGCCTTTGCGGACATCAACGCGAATACAAGAAAGCCGTCTTAGGTCTCCGACGTCATTTCTTTTGCCAATTCGCCGATCATCGAACGCAACCACCTGTGGGCTGGGTCGTGGCGGTAGCGAATGTGCCAAGCCATCTGCACTGGAAAAGTGCCGAGGTCGACGGGCGGCGGTAGTATCTTCAGGCGCGGATCCCTCTCAAGGCTGCGGCAGATCAGTCTCGGCAGCGTTGCGCAGTAATCCGTGACGGCAAGCATCTCTGGCACGGCCAGGAAGTGCGTGACAGAAAGGGCAATCTCTCGCTTGAGGTTTTGTTGCTCCAATGCCTGGAAGAGGCCCGCCCGCAGCCGGCCCGGCGGGAGCACGTTCACGTGCTTGAGCCTTTCATACTGTTCTCGGGAAATATGGTCTCGAACGTCGGGATGATCCTTGCGCACCGCGCAGGCGAGCCCATCGTCCATAAGATGCTGGACGACAAGATTGCCCGGCGGATCGACGATCCGGCCAATCACCATGGCCGTGGTACCGGAAATGACGCCGGTCTCGGCGAGATCGTTGCCAAATGCTGTCATGCGGAGCTTGATACCAGGCGCCAGCTCACGCGTCCTCGCGACGAGGGCCGGCATCAACACAAGCTCCACGTAACTGTTGGGGGCAAGCGTGAACAGCCGTTCGGCCTTTGCTGGCTGAAATTCCTGCTGGTTCAAAATGAGATCGTCCAGTTGCGCCAGCGCTGCTTCGATCGTCGGAGCGATCTCCTCAGCCAATTGCGTCGGCTTTATGCCATACCTTTCCCGGATGAATAGCGGATCCCGGAGGGTGTCGCGCAGGCGGTTCAACGAATTGGACAGCGCCGGCTGGGTGATGCCCAGTCGCGCTGCTGCCCGTGTCACGCTCCGCTCTTCCATCAGGGCGAGGAAAACCGGGAGCAGGTTCAGATCGTATCTCATCGAGATATAATCTGACATGAATATATAAAATAAATGAAATAAATTTCTGAAATACATGGGCAGGTGCCATTATCCGTGCATCGACAGGCCGACGCGGCCGATTGAGCTCCAAATCAACCAACTACGACGCCTCATCGGCGCGGCATCACCTGAGAAAAGGATCCGACAATGAAAGTCCTGATGGTACTCACCTCCCACGACACTCTCGGTAACACCGGCAAGAAGACCGGCTTCTGGCTCGAGGAACTGGCAGCCCCCTACTACGTCTTCAAGGACGCCGGCGCCGAGATCACCCTCGCCTCGCCGAAGGGCGGCCAGCCGCCTCTCGATCCGAAAAGCGACGAGCCTATGTTCCAGACCGACCTTACACGGCGCTTCAGTGCTGACGATGTTGCCAAGGCGCAGCTCGCAGAAACCGTGCGCCTGGACAGTGTCGACCAGAAGGACTTCGACACGGTCTTCTACCCCGGCGGCCACGGCCCGCTGTGGGATTTGGCCGAAGATCCGAATTCGATCAAGCTGATCGGATCCTTCATCGCGGCCGGCAAGCCGATCGCCCTCGTTTGCCACGCACCGGGCGTTCTGCATCGCGTGACCAGTCCCGACGGCACGCCGTTTGTGCAGGGACGCTACGTCACCGGCTTCACCAATAGCGAGGAGAAGACCGTAGGTCTCACGAATGTCGTGCCGTTCTTGGTCGAGGACGAGCTGATCAGCCTCGGCGCGGTTTTCTCCAAGGTCAAGGACTGGGGCGTCCACACAGTCGTCGATGGCCAGCTTATCACGGGTCAGAACCCAGCATCATCTAGCGAGGCAGCTGAGGCGCTGCTAGGCGCTTTGAGCCAGAGGAAGAGCAAGACCGCCTGAGCGGTCTGGAACAACCGTGATCTGCCGACGGCTCGCGTCGGCAGATCAACTTCAGAACCCGCTACAGTCTCAAGCCGATCCGAAACGTCTTGCCGTGAAAGGGTCATGTCTCGTGTCCGCGGTGGCGCCACTAATGCCGCATGCGCCAAGCCTGCCCCGACATCTTCGATCAATATTCACGTTGCCGATGCTCCGAGCAACCTCGCCGCGTGGCTGGGCATGCGCAAACCCGAACACTCATTTGGCCTCCGCCTTTACCCGGTCGGCAGCGGCGGCCAGCACGGCGCGATCCCCCTCTTCGTACAAGCGGCGGATGGAGATTGCCTTGACGCGCCAACCTTCCGGCGCCCGCACCAGCCGGTGGAGATAGCTGCCACCGACCGCCCAGAACCGCCCGCCGATCCAGTGGGTTGCGCGGACATGGCTGCGCGCAACCGCGTCATTGCCCGCGCCTTCGACGGTGATGTTGGTGATGAGGTGCTGGGTGGCGTCAAAACCCGGCAGCAGTGCTTGCCACTGCGCGATCAGCGCGTCACGGCCGCTGGTCGTGACCTCGCCGCCGAAAACGCTGGTATAGTCGGTCGTGACGCGGGCCGCGAAATAGGATTTGACCCGGTTCCAATCACGCAGATCGGCATGCAGCCCGATCCCCGCCACTGCCTCGGCGATGGCCATCCTGTCTTCAACCATCAGCGCAGCTCCCGAGGCGCTCGAAACGGACGCCGAGACGGCGGAAACCATCGCAGCGGAAACCGCCGAGGCCAGGACATGCCGGCGGGTGACGACGCTCATTGTCCCGCCTCCCCTGCACTGCCGAGCGTCGCGCGGAAGTGCGCGGCGGCGGCGTCGCTCGCCGCCTTCACCGGCGCGGCGCGATCGTAGAAATCGAACTGGGTGACGTTGTCGAGCCACAGCTCCTGCCTGGAACTGGTCAGCCGCGCGTAGAATTTGTGCGTACCCTGCGGAATGGCAGCCGCCTCGCTATGCACCATCAGAAAGGGCTGGTGCAGACGCGTGGCAGCCTGGATGGCGTCGAACGTCAGCCAGCCGCGCCAGAAGGCCGGATCGGCCTCGTTGCGCCAGGCCGGGATCATGCCGCGATCGGGTTCGGTGTAATAAGGCACCTTGAACATGATCGCGCGCTTGTCGGACAGGCTCGCAGCCGGCAGGAACGCCTGTTTGCCAGTGCGGCGATACGCGGCCTCGGCCGCATCGCTCGCGGCCTCAAGCCTGGCGACGCCGTGCCTGCCGCCGTAGGCCTGCTCCACCACTTCGGCATCCTGCAACCAGGGCGCAACGAGGGCGACCGATTTGATCGCGGCATTTTCGGCCGCTGCGGTGACCATATAGCCGGAGCTGGCGCAAATGCCGAGGCCGCCGATGCGGTCCTGATCGGTCTCGGGCCGGGTCGCGAGATAGGCGACCGCCGCTTCGATGTCGGCGATCTTGGCCTTAGGATCCTCGTACTGGCGGCGTATGCCGCCGCTTTCGCCCCAACCGCGAAAATCGAAGGTCAGGGCGACGAACCCGCGATCCGCCATCTCGCGGGCGTAGCGGGCCGGCATCTGTTCCTTCACCGTCATCCAGGCGCCGGTCACGACCAGCGCGGGCCGAGGTTTTGCCGCGTCCAGATCCTCAGGCAGATAGAGCTCGCCGACGAGCTGCTCACCGTGCGAGGAGAATGTGACGCGCTCGACCCGCGGTGCGGCGACGGTATTGGAGACGGCGAGCGCTACGGCGGTTGCTGCAGCAAATGTCAGGGCTTTAAACATTGCAAGTCTCCTTTGGCTTGGAGTGAGAAGCGCGGCGCGTAGCGAAAAAGACCGCCGTCTTAGCGCTCGCCAGCAAGTCGGCCGGGCAGTGGCTTCAGCAGGTAATGCGCCCAGTAGAAGGCGTCCGACTGGTACATGTCGGTCAAAAAATTCTGTGCCTCGGTGATCTTGCCGTCCTTGATGCGGAACATCAGGGCGTAGAGCTGGTCGATCTCGGGACCCGAGCCGACATTCGACCAGCCGCGATGGACATCGACGACAAGGTCGCCTTGCGCCTGGAAGAAAATCGGCTCGGCCTTGAATTTGCCGTCGGCCAGGCCGCGGAAGAAGGCGACCACCTCGTCCGGCCCGCGCTTGTCGCCGGCAAGCGGATGATGGCCGGGAATGCGCCACACGATGTCGGGCGCGAGGAAGGGCCGGACGGCCTCGGGATTCCCGGTCGCATAAGCGGCGTAGTAGTCCTTGACGAGTTGGATGTTGCTGTCTTCCAGCGGGCCGGCATTCGCCGGGGCGGCAGACACCGCCAGAAGAGCGGCGGCGGCGAGCGAAGCGAGCCTGGTCATCGGTCCTGTTTCCTTCCCTGTTCGAGCCGTTCCCAACACCGAGGCCCGTTCGTCGGACTCAACATGACGCCTTTTGTTCACCGGAAAAACCAGTAGAATTCGACAGGGCTATTTGGAAAATCCTTACAATGCGCCTCGACCAGTTCAGCGGCATCGTCGCCTTCGTAAAAGTTGCGGAGGCCAAAAGCTTCACCCGCGCCGCCGCCGAGCTCGGCGTCGCTCCGGCCTCGTTGAGCGAGGCGGTCAAGGGGCTCGAGGAGCGTCTGGGGGTGCGGCTGCTCAATCGGACGACTCGCAGCGTTGGCTTGACCGAAGCTGGCGCTCAATACCTCGACCACGTGCGCCCGGCAGCCGAAGATATCCGGGCGGCTGGTGCGGCACTGCGCGAAGCTCGCGACCGTCCCGCCGGCACGCTGCGCCTCAGCCTGCCCTGGATCGCCGCCCCGCTGCTGATCGAGCCACTGATGCGGCCGTTCATGGATGCTTATCCCGAAGTGCGGCTTAGTCTGATTTTCGACGACAGCTTCGTAGACATCGCCGCCGAGGGCTTCGATGCCGGTCTGCGCATCGGCGAGCTTCTCGACAAAGACATGATCGGCGCGCGCCTGGGCGGGCCTCTGCAGATGGTCGTGGTGGGCAGCCCGGACTATTTGGCGCGCAATGGTACGCCGAAGCGGCCGGCCGACCTCGCCGCCCATCGCTGCATCGCATTCGCCCTCACCCGCGCGATTTCGCCCTGGGAGTTCATCGTGGAGGGACGCGAAGTCGCATTTACGCCGGACGCATGTCTGGTCGTGAACACGCTTCCGCTGTGCATTACCGCCGCCGAGCAGGGGCTTGGCCTCGCCTTCGCGGTCGAGGGCCTCGCCGCGCCGCTTCTTGCCTCAGGCGCGCTGGTCAAGGTGCTGGAGCCTTTCTGTCCCGCTTACGAGCCGCTCCACCTCTATTATCCCAGCCGCCGCCTTGTACCGCCGAAGCTGCGGGCCTTCATCGACTTCGTGCGCGCGAACGCTCACAAGCTGCGCATCTGATGTGACCTTTCGAGAACCCGGCTCCGTTCAGCCCCAGGCGCCGACATCTGCCTGGTAGTTGCGTTGAGCCGGGTGAATGCGTTGATCAGGGCAATCTGGATGACCAGGGCGGCAAGGGCCTTTTCGGCACCGGATCCGGCCGGTCAGCCAACCGGGTTGCCGCCTCGGTCAGCGCCAGCGCGGCGCGCTCGGCGTCCGTGAAGTAAGGTGTTTCCCGCCAGGCGGACACGGTGAAGACGCGCTCGTCCTTTTCACCGGCCTTCTTCAATTCGCGCGCATGCATATCGATACAGACGCTGCATCCGTTGATCTGGCTGGCGCGCAAATGGACGAGCTTGCGCGTCACATAGGACAGATCGGCCGTTTCCGTCGACTTGTCCAGCGCGAACAGCGCCTGCAGGGCCCGGGGAATGAGCATCACATCCGGGGTCTCGACATCCTTGGCTCTGTCAGTTCGCCGGCCGCCGCGTTGCGGCGAGCGCAGGGATCTTCAGCTTTGCGAGGCAGTCACCTGCTCAAGCCGCTCGAGAATGCGCGGCCAGCCGCTTCCCATTCCGATGTACCCGCGCTCGTCCTCGGCCCGGAACCCGGAATGCTCCATGCGCACCCGGGTCGCCGTACCTTCGGGCGTCAACGACCATGTCACGACGGTCTTCAGACCGCTGTCGGATTCGGTGCCGTCGCCCCAGCTGTAGGCGAGTAGGCGCGGCGGCTCGATCTTCAGCACCTCGCAGTTCGTCACGCCCGACCAGCCCGGTACCGGCGTCGCGCGAAAGGTGAAGCGATGGCCTTGCACAGGCGCAAAGTCGTTCTTCATCAGCCATTCGGCAACCAGATGCGGCACGGTCAGTGCGCGCCATATCTTTTCAGCCGCGTGCGGTATGAGACGCTCGACGACAATGGATTTGGTTTCGACTGTAGTTGCTCCAGTCATAACTTCGGACCCGTTGTTTGCGGTTTGGCTGGTCTGTTCACCAACACGCTCTCCACGAGAACCAATAACCCACCAGCTATCGTTTACGTATAACCCTGAAGTTATGAATGTGTCAAGCGGCGGAATGGCAGGCGCGATCGCGAGCACATTGAGCCAACACTTCCGGCTTTCATCGCACCATGCCCGATGCTACCGCTGGGCAGCTGAAATCATCGACGGATCGCCTATGATCGAGACCGAACGCCCTCGCCTGCCGCTGATCGAGATCTGCGTCGAAGGCATAGACGGCCTGCTGGCCGCGCAAGCCGCCGGCGCCGACCGGGTCGAGCTCTGTGCCAGCCTGATCGAAGGCGGCATCACACCGAGCTTCGGCACGGTGCGCACGGCGCTCGAGCTGGCGACGATCCCGTTCCACGTCATCGTGCGGCCGCGCGGCGGCGATTTTCTCTATAGCGAAGCCGAGTATCGTTCGATGCTCGCCGATGTCGGCGCCCTTGCCGACACCGGCGTCGCCGGTGTCGTTATCGGCTGCCTTAATGCCGACGGAACGATCGATGAGCAGCGCATGAGCCAACTGGTGAAGGCGGCGGGAAGCTTGAACGTCACCTGCCACCGCGCCTTCGACATGACCCGCGACCCGACAGAGGCGCTGGAGACACTGATCCGCTGCAAGGTCGGCCGCGTGCTGACCAGCGGCCAGCGCGACACGGCGCTCGAGGGCGCTGACCTGCTCGCCGATCTTGTCAGGCAGGCCGGCGACCGCATCATCATCCTCGGCTGCGGCGGGCTTGACCCAGAGAACATCGGCAAGGTGCGGAGGAAAACCGGGTTGAGCGAAATGCATTTCGCCGCGCTCAAGAACGTGCCGAGTGCCATGTGTTACCGCAACCCAAGGGTCGGCATGGGCGGCACCGATCTCGACCGCGAATACCGCAACACCGTGACCGACGGGGCGATGGTGGCGGCGACCATCGCCGCCGTCCGGACATGATCCCGGAAGACAGAAAAAACATGATCGAAACGCGTTTGCCGATCGAGCGGGTTTCGCCGCGTGATGAGCCGGCCGTCCTCGCGCTCAACAACGAGCACGCCGCCGAATTGTCATGGCTCGAACCCGAGCGCCTTTCCTTCCTGCTCGGCGAAGCGTTTTACGCGCGCCGTATCGGTTCGCTCGAAGCCTTCATCATGACCTTCGACCAGGACGCCAGCTACGACAGCCCCAACTTCCTGTGGTTTCGCCAGCGCTATCCGCGGTTCGTCTATGTCGATCGCGTCGTGGTCGCCGCCGCAGCGCGCGGGCGCGGCCATGCCCGCCGGCTGTATGAGGATCTGTTCGAGCAGGCGTCGCGCGCCAGCCAGGCGATCGTCACCTGCGAAGTCAATGCCGAGCCGCCCAATCCGGCTTCGGACGCCTTCCATGCCGCACTCGGCTTTGCGGAAGTGGGCGACGCGGTAATCCACGGTGGCAGGAAAGCCGTGCGGTATTATGCAAGGCGGATCGCCGGCTAAAACGGCGGGCGCCGTTCGCCCTACCAATTGCGGTTCAGCCAGGAGCGGGCCGGCCTTTCGATGATGTAGTAGCTGCACAGCGCGCAAGCGAACGCCGCCGCCAGCATCAGCCACGGCGAACTGCCTTTTATGTCGACGAATTGATAAAAGGGCTGCTGCCACAGATAGAGCGAATACGACCACAGCCCCAGCATCGTCATTGGCAGGGACGACAGAAACCTGGTCAGGTAGCGGCTGCTGAAGTCGAGCAAATTGACGGCGAGCGCCAGCAGCGGCACCGCGACCAGATAGTGAATGGGGGTTGGCACGGCAGCCATGAAAAGGAGCACAGCCACGACTGTGGCCGCCAGGGCAACGTGCGGCCCCTTGAGCAGCGCCGGCAGCCTGTCGTCGGCCTTGAGCAGGCATAACACCGCCGACAGCAGGATCGAGGCGATGTGCACGTCGGTGCGCCAATAGGTGCCCTCGTAGCCTATTGCGAGCACCCAGTAGGAGATGGCGCCGTTCGCCATGGCCAGCAGCGACAATGCGCCGAGCAGCATGATGACGCGGGACCGTCCCGGGACGACGACGCTGATCAGAGCCAGAATGATATACGCATGCTCTTCGACGCAGAGCGACCAGATATGGTCGAGCGAGCCGGCGCGGGTAACGAGAACTCCGGCGTAATTGTAGGTGAACGTCAGCGCCGTCAGCGCCGCCTTCCACTTGAAGGCGATGAACGTGCCGGACAAGGCGATCATCGCGACGACGACGAAAACCAGCAGTGCCGGATAGATGCGAGAGAACCGGCGCTTGAAGAATTTCTTCAGCGGATAGTATTCGACGAACAGGATCTCGGCCATCAGCCGGCCGCTGAGCACGAAGAAGAATTCGACGCCCAGGACGCCGAGATTGATGCCGGGGACGGGGAAGAAATGGCCGATCAGCACCAGCGCGATCGACAGGCCGCGCCAGCCGTCGAGATAGGCAAGCCTCGCCCTTGACGATGTGTCGGCGACAGGCCTGGCCACGACAAGACGCGTCGCGGAGATGTCCGTCATGCCGGTCCCCTCTGCGAAAGGCGGGCTCAAGGCCGCATTCTCAGCTATATTGCAGTGCACTACAACTTTGTGCAAGTGCGAGATAACGACACGCCCGAAGTACGGGACGCACAGCTTCCGTCCGTGAGCGGCTGCGCTGACGCCGTCAAACGGCAGAAACTTCAAATCCATCATGTTGGCTGATTGCCAAAGCACCGCTTCAAGACAACAATGACCTCGACGCCGGCGCGCCAGACGCGCACAAAAAAGAGCGTTGGAGGAAATGGAGGAGGAAGCCGCTGGCCAAGTCACGGACGCGCTATGCATGCGGCCTTTCGGTGCTCACCACCGACGAATCCGATGCGGATGCGTTCGCCCGGGCGGTGGCAGCGGAAGCAGCGGCCATTGACGCCGGGTTTGCCCTCCTGTTTTTCTCGCAGAGCCTCATAGAGGCCGTCGCCCTGTCGGAAGCGCTGAAGACCCACGCGCCGGCGCTCCACTATGCCGGCTGCTCGACGGCCGGTGAGATAACGCCCAAGGGGCTGGAGGAAGGCCAGATCCTGGCTATGCTGCTTCCCTCCGCATCGTTTTCGGCAGCCAGCACCATGGTCGAAAATCTGTCCTCATCGGGCATGGACGGGATTACCGGCGAAGTCGAGGCGCTGAGGCGTTCGTTACGCGAGCGCCTCGGGCACGAGCGAGCCGACACCACTTTCGCGCTCTGCTTGATCGACGGGCTGTCCTATGCCGAAGAAGCGGTGACCTCCGCCATCCATTGGGGGCTCGACGATATTCCATTGATCGGCGGGTCGGCTGGCGATGACTTGAAATTCGAGACAACGCGGCTGATCTCGAACGGCAAAGTGACCTCCGACAGCGCCATCATCGTGCTGATCACCACGGAAATTCCTTTCCACGTGTTCAAGACCGACAATTTCGTTCCCACCGACGAGAAGCTGGTGGTGACGGCATCCGATCCCGACCACCGCATCGTGCGCGAATTCAACGCCACCATTGCCGCCGAGGAATATGCCGCCTCGGTCGGCGTCGTCGCGCAGATGCTGACGCCACTGAGTTTTGCCTCGCACCCGGTGGTGGTGAAAGTCGGCGGCGAATTTTACTGCCGTTCAATCCAGAAGATGCACGCGGACGGCTCGCTGTCGTTCTTCTGCGCCATCGACGATGGTGTCGTGCTTGCCGTCGCCCAGCCTAAGGACATGGTCGAGGCGACCCGCGCCGCTCTCAGCGACGTCAGCGAAAGGCTTGGCGGCATCGACCTGATCCTCGGTTTCGACTGCGTGCTGCGCCGGCTCGACGCGCGCAATCGGCAGGTCTATCGCGAGATTTCGGAACTCTACAAGGTCAACAACGTCCTCGGCTTTGGCACCTATGGCGAACAGTACCGTTCGATGCATCTGAACCAGACCTTCACCGGCATCGCCTTCGGTGAACGCAATGCGGCCGAAGCGGCGGAGTAGGAAATCCGGCATGCCGCTCAGGAACATCGACGACCTGGAAAGGCTGAAGAAGATCAACGCCGCGCTGATCAGCCGCGTCGAGCGCTCCATGGACCAGCAAGGCAATGCTTTTTCGCTGTTCCAGACTGCCATTTCGCTTGAGAGCCGGGTGCGCAGCCGCACCGAAGAGCTGCATTCGACCTTGCGCAGGCTGGAGCAGTCGAACATCGACTTGAACGCAGCCAAGGAAAACGCCGAGCTGGCGAACCTGTCCAAGACCAGGTTCCTTGCGGCGGCCAGCCATGACGTGCTGCAGCCGCTGAACGCCGCGCATCTGTCGGTCTCGGCGCTTGCCGAAGTACAGACCAGCGAGGAAGGCAGAAACCTGGTCCGCCAGGTCGAGCGATCGCTGGAGACGATGGAGGACCTGCTCCGCACCTTGCTCGACATTTCCAAGCTCGATGCCGGCGTCGTGCAGCCCGACATCACCGATGTCAGCCTGGAGACGCTGTTTTCGTCTCTGCGCTCGGATTTTCAGCCGGTCGCGGAGATGAAGGGGCTGACGCTGAAGTTCCGGCCGGTCGATGCGCTCGTTCGTTCGGACCGAACCTTGCTGCGCCGCATCCTGCAGAACATCCTGTCCAATGCACTGCGCTATACCCGCTCGGGCGGCGTGTTGGTCGGCACCAGGCATCGCGGCGACACGATCCGCATCGACGTCGCCGATACCGGCTGCGGCATCCCCGACGACCAGCGCGAGGCGGTGTTCGAGGAATTCCATCGGGGCGTGATCCCGACGGATGCCGGGCTTGCCGCCGGCGGGCTGGGGTTGGGGCTGGCCATCGTGCGCCGCATCGCCGCGGCGCTCGACCATCCCGTCACGTTTTCGTCGAAGGTCGGACATGGCACGATTTTCCATATCGACGTTCCGGTCGGGATCGGCGACACGGCCGATCCAATCGCCGGCACCGTCGACATGGAGCGGCCGCGCGGCTACGGTCTGTTCGGCACAAGGGTGCTGCTGGTCGAGAACGACATCGAGGTGCTGCAGGCGATGACCTCCCTGCTCGAGCGCTGGCAATGCCTGGTGCGCCCCGCCACCTCGACCGGTGACGCGCTCGACATGCTTGGCGATACCGACTGGTTGCCAGACATTGTCATAGCCGACCAGCATCTCGACGGCGGCGACCTCGGCACCACCACCATCGCCGAGGTCCGTGATTATCTCGGCCGCGCCGTGCCGGCGCTGATCGTCACCGCCGACGGTTCGGAGACCGTCGCCAACGCCGCCCGCGCCGCTGGCATCGAGCTGATGCGCAAGCCGCTGAAGCCCGCGCAGCTAAGGGCGCTGCTGGCGCATTTGCTGGCTTGATCCCATCTGAGGGCATGGGCGAACTGCATCAGGCAGAACCAAATTTTGAAAAGGCCAAGGATGTATTGGAGAATAGAAGAAAACGCCCGAGACTACTGTATTCTCGTCGACGACGGAAATACAAATGGATCCCAGGCTTTCCTCGAGATGGAGGAGGCTGGGCCTGTCGACAAAAGTAAGTTGCTTTTTCGCTTTGATGACGAGCGGCCGCTGCATATCTCGGATTTCGTACCAAGCTCTCATCCAGGCGTCTTGTTTGCAAAGCGCGAGATATTCGAGGCGTTTGGTCCGATTGTTTCGAGAAGCAAGCACCTCTTTTATACGGCCAAGACGGATAGGGGCGACTTGAAAATATATGTACCCATGGAGGAGATAAAAGGGTTCGACTTTTCCGAGTCTACTTTCGAAACATTTGAAGACGGAGACATATACCGCATTGATCAGCTAAGGCTTGTTGATGGTTTCTCGACCGAGTTTGATATTTTTCGCCTGAATGACAACTTCGGGACGAGATTCCATATAATTGTTTAAATTCAAGTACATGTATGAGTCGCATGGAATGACGGGGCTGCGGTTTTCTGCGACATGAGCCGCTGAAGCCGGCGCGACTGCGCGGCGTGCTGGCGCATGTGCTGGCTTGACGTCTCAGAGGCGTTAGCTTTGCGCAAGGGATCAGGTGTTCCATGTATACAATGGACACGACGAACGCTCGTTATTGGATTTTCGCATATTGGTCCTTGTTCACTTTGAGGGTTTGTAGGCAGTGCAAGAATTCCAGTTGCGATACGATCATGGTCTGGGCTCTTGGAGACGAGCAAGGGCTCCTACCCTCTCAGCGAGGTGAGAGATTTTTTCCGCTTTTTCATCCTCTTAGACGAACCGTTTGAGCGAGCGTCCAATATCATCGCTCGATCGCTAATTGGAGGCAGCGGCCAGCAGTTTCCTCTTTGGAAAATTGTGGCGGCGGCGTTTTTGTCGACGTCCGAAATCAATGCTCAGACGGCTCTGGTTGGCTGCCGTCACTCTCGAGCGAGGATCGATAATAATTACAGCCGTATTTGTCATCAATGTCATCGTCCCGATCGGCCAACCAGAAGACGCGCCACCTCGTAAGGAAATACGTCAATCGTGTTCCTTGAAGCGACAAGCTGCAGAATTTGGAACAAGCAATGACGCCAGGAATGAAAGTTCGGATCTAATAGATGCAATTACAGCAACAGTGCACTTTTCTACTGTTCGCCTGGCCGTAGTTGTCCGTAGATCGACTGCATGGCTCGCCTCGCCCGCCCTATCGTTCCCGGTCTGCCGCACTAAGTAACGCAGCTGACCGGGTTGCGCTGCAAATCGACAAAGCCGTGAACCCACGAAAAATAAGGCAGGCGACGCAAGAAACATGGTGCGCTGTCACCGGATTTGGATTGCAGACATTGAAGCCGTCGCGGGCAAGACCAAGAACGACGTTGCAGAATATCTGATGATTAACTCTGTCGGATTCAACTACGATAAAACGTTTGACAGCGATTCAGACCGCGGTCTTCGCCTGCACGATGGAGGAAGTATTCATTTCTATAACAAAGATGGAATATTCTATCTTGGTTCAGTTTTTTTGATGAAAATTTAGAACAACAGAAGGCGTGAAGAGTCCGTCTTTATTCGCAGACGACCGTGCGATCAAAACCCCGCCGGATCGCGAAACAGCTCGGCATTGTCCAGCTTCGAGACCTCGATCACCGCCTGGGTGCGGCTGTAGACGTTGAGCTTGCGCAGGATTTCCGAGACATGCGCCTTGACGGTGGTCTCGCCGACCTGCAGCTCGTAGGCGATCTGTTTGTTGAGCAGGCCCTGGCGCAGCATCTGCAGCACCTTGAGCTGCTGCGGCGTCAGCGTGGCCAGGCGCTGTACCATCTCGGCGCGGTCGGTGCTGTCGGCGTCGGGCGGCCGGCCCTCATAGGTCTGGGGAACATAGATCGCACCTTCCATCACCGAGCGGATGGCCGCGGCAAGATCGCTCTTGCGTGCCGATTTCGGGATGAAGCCGGCCGCGCCGTAGGACAGCGCCTCGGAAATGATCTTCGGCTCCTCATAGCCGGACACGATGACGACCGGCAGGCGCGGATAACGCGTCCTGAGCTGCAGCAGCCCGTCAAAGCCATGCACGTCGGGCATACTGAGATCGAGCAATGCGAGGTCGAACGGCTTGGCATCCGTCAGAAGCTCGAGCGCCTCGGCAATCGAGCGCGCTTCCACCGTGTCGACCTCCGGATAGGCCATCTGCACTGCGCTGTGCAGGGCCTCGCGAAACAGCGGATGGTCGTCGATGATGAGGAACCGGGCGCGATCGTTGACTGCGGTCATTAGCTTCACTTCGGTTCGGTCTGGTCTGGTCTAGAATAGTCCGGCAACCATGGCCAGCTTATTGCCAAATAGTACATTGCCATCTTGGCTGGCTAAAGCAGGATGGACCGACGATTTCCGCGGCACCGTGCGGCAGGCCTGCTCTTCCGCCATCCAATGCCTTGCCCGTTTGCCCAAATCGGCCGAATGTGCCGGCGACAGATCCACTGAACAGAGACAGTGCATGACCGGCTTCGTCCTTCCCCTGCCCGCAACCCCGTCGGTGGCCGTGGCCGGCTCGCCGGAGCGTTTTGCCGTGCGCCGCATTTTCTGCGTCGGCCGCAACTACGCCGCCCATGCCCGCGAGCTCGGCAATGACGAGCGCGATCCGCCCTTCTTCTTCACCAAACCGGGCGACGCAGTGGTCGACGCGGTAGTCGGTTCGGGCACCACGGTCCCCTACCCGCCGCTGACCCAAAACCTGCATCACGAAATCGAGCTGGTCGTCGCCATCGGCAAGGCCGGCTTCCGCATCCCGCGCGAGCGGGCGCTGGAGCATGTCTGGGGCTACGGCGTCGGCGTCGACCTGACCCGCCGCGACCTTCAGGACGAGGCGAAAAAGGCGGCACGACCGTGGGACTGGTCGAAATCCTTCGACCGTTCAGCACCCTGCGGCCCGCTGGTCCCGGCGCAACAATCCGGTCATCCCGAAAACGGCCGCATCTGGCTCGCGGTCGACGGCGAGATCAGGCAGGACGGCGACCTTGCCGAACTGATCTGGCCCGTTCCCGACATCGTCTCGATTTGCAGCGAGGCGGTAGAACTTAGGCCCGGCGACCTGATCTTCACCGGCACGCCGGCCGGCGTCGGCGCCGTTGGGCCGGGCGAAAAGATCACCGGCGGCGTCGACGGCATCGGCGAAATCGAACTGACCATCGGCCAACCGAGCCCGTGACACAATGAGCGATATCGTCCTTCACAACTACTACCGTTCCTCGACCTCTTACCGGGTGCGGATCGCGCTGGAGATGAAGGGCTTGGCCTACGAGTACGTGCCGCATCATTTGCGCCACGGCGAACATCTGGATCCCGCCTACCTCGCGGTCAATCCGCAAGGGCTGGTGCCGGCGCTGGTCCTAGGCGATGGCACGCTGCTGACGCAATCGCTGGCGATAATCGAATATCTCGACGAGACCACGCCCGAGCCGCCGCTGCTGCCCAAGGATGCGCCTGGCCGCGCCCGCGTCAGAATGCTGGGGCAGATGATCGCCTGCGACATCCATCCGGTGAACAATCTGCGCGTGCTGACCTCGTTGCGCACGCTGTTCGGCGCCGGCGACCAGGATGTCGTCAACTGGTTCCGGCACTGGGTCAACGAAGGCTTCCAGCCGCTTGAAAAGATTCTGGCTTCCTCCCCCGAGACCAAGACATTCTGCCATGGCGACACGCCGGGGCTGGCCGACATCTGCCTGGTCGCACAGGTCACCAGCAATGCCCGCTTCGGCGTCGACATGACGCCCTACCCGACGATCGCACGCATCCACGCCGCCTGCATGGCGCTGCCGGCATTCCGGAAGGCCGCGCCGGAGAACCAGATCGATGCCGAATAGACCGCAATTGCATGAAGTGATGAGGAACTGCCGATGAAAGCCGTCGTTTTCGAAAAGTTCGGCGAAACGCCAACGATTCAGACGGTGCCGGATCCGACGCCTTCGCCGGAAGGCGTCGTCATCAAGGTGGAGGCGACTGGCCTCTGCCGCAGCGACTGGCATGGCTGGATGGGCCACGACGACGGCATCCGGCTGCCGCATGTGCCGGGCCACGAACTGGCCGGCGTCGTGGTCTCCGCAGGCAACCGGGTGACCCGCTGGAAGGGCGGCGAGCGCGTCACCGTGCCGTTTGCCGTCGGCTGCGGCCGCTGCTTCGAATGCACGTCGGGCAACCACCAGGTCTGCGAGCACCAGTTCCAGCCCGGCTTCACCGCCTGGGGGTCGTTCGCCGAATATGTCGCCATCGACCATGCCGATACCAATCTCGTACGCTTGCCCGACGAGATGGAATTCGCCACCGCCGCCAGCCTCGGCTGCCGCTTCGTCACTTCGTTCCGCGCCATCGTCGATCAGGGCCGCGTGACGCCCGGCGAATGGGTGGCCGTACATGGCTGCGGCGGCGTCGGCCTGTCGGCGATCATGATCGCCAGCGCCATGGGCGCCAATGTCGTCGCCATCGACCTCACCGACGAGAAGCTGGACTTTGCCAAAAAGATCGGCGCGGTGGCGACGATCAACGCGGCGAACACGCCGAACGTGGTCAAGGCGGTCAAGCAGATTACTAATGGCGGCGCGCATATGTCGATGGACGCGCTCGGCCACCCGACAACCTCGTTCAACTCGATCGCGAACCTGCGCCGCCGCGGGCGCCACGTGCAGGTCGGCCTGATGCTCGGCGACCATGCCAGGCCGCAGATTCCGATGGACAAGGTGATCGCATTCGAGCTCGAAATTCGCGGCAGCCACGGCATGCAGGCGTTTCGCTACGAGGCGATGATGGAGATGATCCGCACCGGCAAGCTCAAACCCGAACTCCTGGTCGGCAACAAGATCAGCCTCGAGGAAGCGCCGGCCGCTTTGATGGCGATGGGCGGCTTCGAAGGCATCGGCATCGGCGTGGTTACCAGATTCTAGATCACGCCCCGACTCTGGATCAACGAAACGACGCGCAGACCTCCCGCACGCAGGCTCGCAGCCAGCGCTGCGCCGGATCGACATCGAGCCGCGGATGCCAGAGCATCGAAATGGTGACCTCCTCGATATCGACTGGCAACGGGAAGCTGTACATGCCTGCGCGCGCGCCCAGCGTGTGCCGTTCGGGGACGCTGGCGATCAGATCGGAGGCGCGCGCCATGGCGAGCGTGGCCGAGAAGCTGGAAACCATGCACGCAACCGTCCGCTGGAGACCCAGCAGTTTCAAGGCCTCGTCGATCGGGCCCTTTTCGCGGCCACGCCGCGACACGCTGATGTGGCGACCGGCCGCATAACGTTCCGGGCTCACCGGGCCCTCGCTCAGTTTATGTCCCGTTCGCACCACACCGATGAAGCGGTCGCGAAACAGCGCCTGAATGCGCATTTCAGGGCTCGTTTCACTGGCAACCCCGATTTCGAGATCAATCGCCGCGTCGCGCAACGACGTGTCGCTCTTGTCGGATTTCGGCGCAAAACGCAGCCGCACGCCGGGCGCATCCGCTTCGACACGGGTCACAAGACGCGGTGCGAACTCCTCGACAAAACTTTCGTTGGCGCGCAGCGTGAAGACCTTGTCGAGAGCGGAGAGGTCGAGGGGCCTGGCCGGGCGGAGCAGCGCTTCCGCATCCTGCACGACGCGGCCCACTTGCTGCTGCAATTCGAGCGCGCGCGGCGTCGCAACCAGGCCACGGCCAGCCCGAACCAGCAATGGGTCGCCTGTCGCCTGGCGCAACCGCGCCAACGTCCGGCTCATCGCCGAGGGACTGAGGCGCAGCCGCCCGGCGGCGCGCGCGACGCTGCCTTCGCTCAGCAGCACATCAAGGGCGACAAGCAGATTGAGATCGGGCGATGACATGGAAGGACCGTAGCACAGCTCAGCCGTAATGTGGCGTTTCATGCACGAATAAGATGCAAATACTGCGCCTTCCGCCACATCATGCGAGGGAATAGCCTCCGACAGCTCCGATTTGGGGCTGACGGCAAAGGAGTTCACCTTGGCATCGACCGCTGAAAAGACCTGGGGCGAAGTTGCCCCGGTGAGCGCCCGCTCGACCCGATGGGCATTGGCAAGCCTGTCGCTTTCAACGCTGCTGTCGTCGCTCGCCACCAGCATCGCCAGCGTCGGGCTGCCATCGCTGATGCAGGCGTTCGGCGCATCGTTCCAGCTCGTCCAATGGGTCGTTCTTGCCTATCTGCTCGCCATCACCACCTTGGTCGTCAGCGCCGGGCGGCTCGCCGACATATTCGGCCGCCGCCCGCTATTGCTCGGCGGCATTGCCCTGTTCACCTTCGCATCCGTGCTTTGCGGGCTTGCCCCGACGCTCTGGCTGCTGATCGCCGCACGGGCGGCACAGGGGCTCGGCGCGGCTGTCATGATGGCTCTTACGCTGGCCTTTGTCGCGGACACGGTTCCCCGGGGAAAAACGGGCAGCGCCATGGGCCTGCTCGGCGCCATGTCGGCGATCGGCACCACGCTTGGCCCGTCGCTTGGCGGATTGCTGATCGCCGGCCTCGGCTGGCGCGCGATCTTCCTCATCAATCTGCCGTTGGGGGCGCTGGCTTTCGCGCTTGCCTGGCGCGTCCTGCCGGCCGGAAAAAAGACGCCAGATCGGCGCGGTTTCGACGGCATAGGCACGGCTTTGCTCGCGCTGACGCTGGCCGCCTATGCGCTCGCCATGACTCTTGGGCGCGGCAGTTTTGGTTCTCTCAATATCGGCTTGCTGATTGCCGCCGCCGTGGGTGGCCTGCTGTTCGTGATTGCGCAGACAAGGGCCGAGAACCCTTTGATTCAGCCTGGGAGGTTCCGCGATCAGGCGTTGAACGCAAGCCTCGCCATGAGCCTGATCGTCGCCACCGTGATGATGGCGACGCTGGTGGTCGCGCCGTTCTATCTGTCGCGTGCGCTCGGACTGGACGCAGCCATGGTCGGGCTGGTTCTGTCGACCGGCCCTCTGGTTACCGCACTGGCGGCGCTGCCGGCCGGACGCCTGGTCGATCGTTTCGGGGCGCACCGGATGACGATCGTCGGCCTGTTCGATCTCGCTATTGGTACTTTTGCTCTGTCGCGGGCGGAATTCGGTGTTGCCGGCTATATCGTGCCGATCATCATCGTCTGCACCGGCTACAGCCTGTTTCAGACCTCCAACAATTCAGCCGTGATGACCGGCGTGGCACCCGACCAGCGCGGCGTCGTCTCCGGCCTTCTCAATCTCTCGCGCAATCTCGGCCTGATCACCGGTGCGTCGGTGATGGGCGCGGTGTTTGCCTTCGCATCGGCTGGCGGAAGCGAAGGTACCGGTCAGCAGATATTGGCATCTGCGACAGCCGCACGCGGCATGCAGGTCACTTTCCAGGTCGCGACGGCCCTGGTAATGGCGGCGCTGATCCTTGCGATTATTTCGGGTCGCCGCGGCTAGCGCGCTTAGCTGAGCCGCCAGCGACGAACTCCAGCATCAGTTCAGCAGCTTTGAGCGCATGCGTCTCTAGGAGGAAATGGCCTGCGTCGAAGACGTGAGCCTCCATCCGGGGAAGATCCACAAGCCAGGATTGAACCTCTGCAATGTCGAAGAAGGCATCGTGGCGACCCCAAAGAAGCATCGCTCGGGGCTGATGCTTCGCCAGATAATCAGCCACTTCCCCGAACCGGTCGACATACCGGCCGTAGTCGGCAATGAGCGCCTTCTGCAGATCAAGTCGTCCCGGCAGGCACATGACCCGCCAGTCTTCAATCCAACCACCTGGATCGATCTGCGCCGCGATCTCGCCGGGCAGGCCGGCGACATACTGGTCGCGGGTTCCCTCGAGGGTCAGATGGGCGGTGGCGGCCTGCTCATTCGCCGCATTCGGCGCAGCCCAGAAGTCCAATGTGTCTGCCCATTGCGGACCAAAACCGGAGCGGTGGGCATTGGCATTCTGGATAACGAGGCCTTCGACGAGTTCCGGCGCGCGCATGGCGAGATGAAGCGCTACCGGGGTTCCGAAATCATGAAGATAAAGAAACCTGCGGCCAACGTTGAGACGCGAGAGCAGCTCGTCAATCGCGCCGGCCAGCATGTCGAACGATGGCTCGGGCGGCAGATCGGACGCGCCGAAGCCCGGCAGGTCAGGCGCCACGACATAGGCGCTGCCGGAGAGCGGCGCGATCACGTCGCGAAACGTCCGCGAAGAGCTAGGAAAGCCGTGCAGCAGCACGAGCGCGGGCTTGGAAGCGTCACCAGCCGTCCGGACGGCCACCTCGCCGCCGGAGGACAAGACTATCTTCTGGACCCCGGGCACCAAAATCGTCCCTTTTTCCTCCACGCCGACATGAGGCCACCTCGCGCCTTGTGCCACTCTGGCCGACTCGGCACCTCGAGACGCCGTTCCGCCAGGTCGGCAGCTCTTGGTATCAATTGGACGCGATTGTATCGAGTCAAGAGTGTGCTGGCGCACCTATTTTGCATATCTCTTGGCACCGACGACGCAAAGTACGACGGCGGCGGTGACGGCGATCATGGCGGGACTGACCTGCTCATGCAGCAGCGCTGCCGCCAGCCCAAGGCCGAAGAAGGGCTGCAGCAGCTGCAACTGCCCGACCGCGGCGATGCCGCCTTGCGCCAGGCCGCGATACCAGAACACGAAACCGATCAGCATGCTGAACAGCGAAACATAGGCCAAGCCTATCCATGCGCCCCTGCCGGCACTTTCGAGCGACGGCGGCATAGTGATGAACGTCAGCGCCAGCATGAAGGGCAGCGACAGCACCAGTGCCCACGAAATCACCTGCCAACCGCCGAGTTTGCGCGACAGCGCCGCTCCTTCGGCATAGCCCAATCCACACACGATGATGGCGGCCAGCATCAAGATGTCGCCGAGCGGCGAGACCGACAGACCTTGGGTGACTGCGAAACCGGCGACAAGGGCGCTGCCGAGGCACGAGAACAGCCAGAACGCCGGCTTCGGGCGATCGCCGCCTCGAACCACGCCGAAGATCGCGGTCGCCAACGGCAACAGGCCGACGAAAATGATCGAGTGAGCCGACGTGATGTGCTTGAGCGCCAGCGCCGTCAGCAGGGGAAAGCCGACCACGACGCCAAGCGCCACGATCGCCAGCGGGAACAGATCTCGCCGCTCCGGGCGCTTCTGGCGAAAGAGAAGCAGCAGCGCCAGGCCGAGGATGCCCGCCGAAGCCGCACGGGCGACCGTTACGAACACTGGATCGAAATCCATCACCGCCACGCGCGTCGCCGGGAGCGAACCGCTGAAGATCAGCACGCCGATGAACCCGTTGACCCAGCCACTTGCCGCCCAGCCACTCGCCGCCCAACTGCTCGCCGCCCAGCTACTCGCCGCCTTGTCCATAGATGCCCCGCTGATTTCGCCCTCTATCGGGCCGAGCGTATGGCTCCACCAGAGACAATCGGGTACAGTTTGACAAAACTGTCATGGTGGGGCGAGCAGTACGGATGGACGAGCAGACGACAACAGATGAAGGCAACCGAACGCTTGTCGAAAGCGTCATGGCGACGATCAGGCACAGGATCGCCTCGCGCAGCCTGACACCGGGAATGCGGCTGCCTTCGATCCGGGCTTTCGCCAAGGCCATGCAGGTTTCCAAATCCACCGTGGTCGAAGCCTATGAACGTCTTGCGGCGGAAGGCATGATCCGCTCGCGGCCAGGCTCGGGCTTCTATGCCGCCGGACCGCTGGCTCCGCTGTCGCTGGCCGAGATCGGCCCCAGGCTTGACCGTGCTGTCGACCCGCTCTGGGTCTCGCGCCAATCGCTGGAAGCCGGCGACGGCGTCCTGAAACCGGGTTGCGGCTGGTTGCCGGCGTCATGGATGCCCGAGACCGGATTGCGTCGCGCGCTGCGGACGATGGCCCGCGCCGACGACGCAGCGCTGACCGATTACGGCACGCCGCTCGGGTTGCCGGCGTTGCGACATCTGCTGGCGCGGCGCATGGCCGAGCACGGCATCGAAGCGTCCCCGGAACAGATCATGCTGACGGCATCGGGCACTCAGGCGATCGACCTGCTGTGCCGGTTCCTGCTCGAACCGGGTGACACGGTGTTGGTCGACGATCCCTGCTATTTCAACTTCCATGCCCTGTTGCGCGCCCATCGGGCCAAGGTGATCAGCGTCCCCTACACGCGCTCGGGGCCGGACACCGAACTGTTCGCGCAGGCGCTGAACGAGCACCGGCCGCGCCTCTACATCACCAATTCGGCGCTCCATAATCCGACCGGTGCGATATTGTCCCCGGTCGTTGCCCATCGGGTGCTGAAGCTCGCCGATCAGTCGGGGCTGACGATCATCGAGGACGATATCTTCGCCGATTTCGAACACACGCCCGCGCCCAGGCTGGCGGCCTTCGACGGCCTCAGCCGGGTCATCCATATCGGAAGCTTTTCCAAGACGCTGTCGGCATCGGTGCGCTGCGGCTTCATCGCCGCTCCTCGCGACTGGATGGAAGGTTTGACCGATCTCAAGATTGCCACATCCTTTGGCAGCGGGCGACTTGCATCCGAACTGGTGCTGACGTTGCTGAAGGACGGCCTCTATCGCAAGCACGTCGATCTGTTGCGCGCGCGGCTCTCGCGCGCCATGGAAGAAACCGGCACCCGGCTCAGAGCAATCGGCATTGTGCCGTGGATAGATCGGCCGGCCGGCATGTTTTTATGGTGCAGGCTGCCGGAGGGAATAGATGCCGCGGACGTCGCCCGTCACGCTTTGTCGGCCAACGTCGTGCTTGCGCCCGGCAATGCGTTCAGCCTGTCCCGTTCGGCCAGCCGTTACATGCGCTTCAACGTCGCCCAATCGGGAGACGACCGGATTTTCATGGCGCTTGAAGAGGCGATGTCGCGTTGATTGCGCTGCCGGAAGCCTGCTGGCCTGAGGCTGTGCCCTCAGGCCCCTGCCCGCTTGCGGCGTGCATAAAGCATGACGAGCGTCTCGGCGGTCAGCGCCGGCTTTTGCTCGCCTTCGATCTCGACTGTATTGGCGGCCTTCATCAAATACTGCCCCGGACCTTTATCTTCCATCGACAACAGCGTGGTGCGCAGCCTGATTCGCGAGCCGACCCTGACCGGTGCCACGAAACGCACTTTGTCGAAACCGTAGTTGAACGCGGCCTGCGTGTTTTCGGGCACGATCCCCATCTCGAGCGCCAGCGCGCCGATGATCGACAGGGTCAGATAGCCATGCGCGATCGTGGTGCGGAACGGGCTTTGCCGCTTCGCCCGTTCGGGATCGACATGGATCCATTGATGATCGCCAGTGCATTCGGCAAACTGGTCGATGCGGTGCTGATCGACCAACGTCCAGTCCGAAACGCCCAACTCCTGCCCGGCCATCGCCCTGAGTTGCTCGAAGGTCGGCGGCGTCCTCGGCCGTATCTGCGTCATTCCTGCTTTCCCGATCGCTTGCCTGTTCCGGACCACGACCGGCCGCCCCTGTCAATTCGCCAGTGCGATTCCAGCCCATAATCTTCGGCCGCGAACCGCCGGTCTTCGCTGCCGGCAAGCGTGCTGCCGGGGAACAGCTTACCCCTTGTGGTGGCCGGCGCGGATCTCCTCCATCGCCTCCTTGATGCGGCTGCGCAGGATTTCGATCGATTCGGTGCCGGACGCCCTCGCCAGTTCGGCCATCTCGCCGGCATTCTTCAGCGCGGTCTCGAAGGATTTCCTGGCGAACGCCGCCTGCTTCTGCATCATTTCCTGGGGATTGCCGGGCGCCCTGTAGTTTTGTGCCATGTCGGTGATTTCGCGCAGCGTGTCCTGCAGCATCTCGCGTTGCCTGGACAACAGCGCCGACGCTCCGGCGGCACTCGCCCGGGCCGACTTCTCCAGCGCTTCCAAGTTTTTGCGGTTGTGAGCGAGGATCGCCTCGACGTCGACATTCGGCAGCTTCAGGTCGCGGCCGAACTTGCCGAACATGTCGATGAAGGACTCAGACTCCGGTCGTTTTGCCATGCTGGTTCTCTCCCCCCTGTTGCCGTGAACGCCGACACTGCACCGAAGATAGTGCAGCGAAGCTCAGCGGTCCATTCGGACGAGTCAGCCGACGAGAAAGAGCCGTTCGGCGATGTAGAGCACGAGCCCGGCAAGGCCACCGATGATCATGCCGTTGAAGCGGATATATTGCAGGTCCTTGCCGATGTTCATTTCTATAAGCCTTGTCAGTTGCGCGAGGTCCCAGCGCTTGACCTGGTCGGCGATGAACTTCGACACGCCGCTTTTCTGGCTTTCAACGAAGGAGGCCAGCGCCACGATGAAGCCCTGGTTCATGTCGGCCCTGATCTGCGCGTCGTCGGCAAGATGGCGGCCGACCTCGACGAACATGGTGGCGAGATGGTCACGGATCATCGAATTCGGCGCCTTGGCGTCCTGTTCGATGAACAGCCGCAGGCTGTCCCACATATCGCCGGCCAACGCGCTGAGCTCTGGCCGGGCAAGGAAATCGCGCTTCAGCTTTTCGGCGCGCCTGGCATATTGTTTGGATGTCCTCAACCGCTCGACGAAGGTTTCGACGAAAAGGTCGAATTCGGCTCGCATCGGGTGGTGCGGATCGGCCCGCACCTCATCGAGCAGCGAGCCGGCCGACGCAACGATCTTCTTCAACAGATAGGCGTCCGCGCGAAACAGGTTGAACAGCGACGGCAGTTCCTCGCGGATCTTCTCGCGCATCGTCGCCAGCGCCTGCTCGTCGCTCAGGAAGCGGCCGACCACCTTGGTGAACTCGTCGAATAATTTCTGGTGGCGGCGATCATCGGTCAGCGCCGACAGCAGCTCGGCGGCAAGCGGCGCCAGCGGTACCTTCTCGATCTGCTCCAGCATGCGGCTGGTGACGAATCCGCGCAGCCCGGATTGCTCGACCGCTGCCAGCGTCTGCGGCACCAGCCGGCCAACGAAACGCGACAAATCGGCGGCGCGGTTCGGGTCGGCCAGCCAGTCCGCGACCAGCGCCGAAAAGTCCACCTCGGCGAGCTTTTCGCGCACCGGTTCCGGCGCCAGGAAATTGACCTCGATGAAGCGGCCGAGATTGTCGGCGATGCGGTTCTGGTTTTCCGGGATGATGGCCGTATGCGGGATTGGCAGGCCAAGCGGCCGCCGAAACAGCGCCACCACCGCATACCAGTCGGCCAGCCCGCCGATCGTCGCCGCCTCGGCGAAAGCGGCGACGAAGCCCAGCCACGCATGCCGGCTCTCGAGCGATTTCGCCACCGCAAAGACCAGCACGCAAAACGCAAGTGCCGCGGCGGCAACGAACTTGGTGCGCCTGAGCGCCGAAAGCTTGGCATCGGCATCGAACCGGGCGGACGCGACAGATGCAAATGCCGGGGCTGGTCGAGACATGGTGGGCCGCTCCTGATCGTGTATGCGAACTTATCTAGTGCCGCCTGCCCCGGAAAGCGCGTCGCTGGTTTCAGCGCGCGCAATCGTGCACGCAAACTTGAGGCCGGAATTCATCTATTATGCAGCGCCAGTCTGGAATTGTTCCAAACTATAGGCCATATTGACGCCAACCACTGCTATGTGAGGACACGATGCGGCTTACCCGTCAGACAAACTACGCCATGCGCATTCTGATGTATTGCGCCGCCAACACCGAACGGTTGAGCCGCATCCCCGAGATCGCCGCCGCCTATTCGGTATCGGAACTTTTCCTGTTCAAGATCCTGCAGCCGCTGGTCGAGCACGGGCTGATCGAAACGGTGCGCGGCAGGAATGGCGGCGTCAGGCTCGGCCGTGCGGCCGAATCAATCAGCCTGTTCGATGTCGTGCGGGTGACTGAGGAAAGCTTTGCCATGGCCGAGTGCTTCGAGAACGATGCCGCCGAATGCCCGCTGGTCGACAGCTGCGCCTTGAATTCGGCATTGCGCGAAGCGCTCAACGCCTTCTTCGCGGTACTGTCGCGCTACACGATCGCCGATCTGGTGGCGGCGCGCCCGAATGTGCGGCACCTGCTCGGCATCGACATGCTGGTGCAAAGGGCGCCGGCCGCTTGAGTTCTCTGATTGCCTAAGCCGCCGATTGCGGCAGTACGAACGGCATGTTTGCCGCCGGCAACACGCCGACCTTCAGCCGGCAATCGAAGACCTTTTCGATCAGTTCGTCGCTGAGCACCTGTTGCGGCGAACCTGTAGCGGCGAGCCTGCCGCGATGCATGACGAAGATCCGGTCGGCATACATCGCCGTCAAATTGAGGTCGTGCAGGATGGCGACCACGCCGCCGCCGCGCCTGGCGAAATCACGCGCGATTTGCATGATGATCAGCTGGTGTTTGATGTCGAGGCTGGACACCGGCTCGTCGAGGAACAAATAGCGCGGCTTGCCGTCGAGCACCGGCGCCCATACCTGGCACAGAACGCGGGCAAGCTGCACGCGCTGCTGCTCGCCGCCGGACAGCTCCTGGTAGAAGCGGCCGGCAAAACCGTCGAGGTCGACGCGAGCCAGCGCCCGTTCGGGCAGGCGCTGGTCCTCGCCGGGCAACGCGCCGGAGCGCCCGCCGACCAGGCCTAGCCTGACGATCTCACGCACGGTGAACGGGAAGGACAGCGTCGTCGCCTGTGGCAGCACCGCGCGCACCGTCGCCGCCTCGACCGGCTTCATCGCGGATAGATTGCGGCCGTTGACGGTGACCTCTCCCGAATAAGCAAGATCGCCGGACAGTGCTCTGAGAAAGGTCGTCTTGCCCGAACCGTTGGGGCCGACGATGGCCGCGACCTCGCCGGGCCAAGCCGCGAAATCGATATGGGCGACAATGCGCTTGCCGCCGATCGCCACCGAGACATCCCGCGCTTCGATCATAAAAACCTCTTAGAGACTGTTTCGAAATTCGCTCTGGCGAGTCATATGGTGGTGGTTTCGAGAACCGGAGCGGAGCGGACATTTGTGTCCGTGAGCACCGGAAGCGCAGAAAACGCCATCAAATGGCCGCCAGAGTAGAGTTTCCAAACGGTCTCTCACAGGTCGATGACGCCGCGCTTACGCAGCAGGATCCACAGGAAGAACGGTGCGCCGGCGACCGCGGTGACGATGCCGATCGGCAATTCGGCCGGGGCGACGATGGTGCGGGCGACGGCGTCGGCCAAAAGCAGCAGCGCCGCACCAAGCAGTGCCGATGCAGGCAGCAGATAGCGGTTGTCCGGGCCAATCAGCAAACGTAGCAAATGCGGTACGACGATACCGACGAAGCCGATGCCGCCGCTGACCGCGACGGAGGCGCCGACCGCTGCCGAGACGCCGATGATGGCGGTGTATTTCAGGCGCTGCACCGGGATGCCGAGATGGCCGGCGGTGGCCTCGCCAAGTGCCAGCGCGTTGAGGCCCCGCGCCAGGAACGGCATTGCCGCCAGCGCCAGCACGATGACCGGCCCGACCGAGCCGATCTTCTGCCAGGTTGCGCCGCCCAGCGAACCGAGCTGCCAGAAGGTCAGGTCGCGCAATTGCCGGTCGTCGGCCATGAAAATCAGGATGCCGGTCAGCGCCATGGCAAGCGCCGCCAGCGCGATGCCGGCGAGCAGCATGGTGGCGACCGAGGTCCGGCCTTGTCGTGTCGCGACCCGATAGAGCAGCAATGTCGTCGCCAGCCCGCCGCAGAACGCAGCCAGCGGCAAAGCCGTCGTGCCGAGCGCTGAAGTCAGCGGCGCCAGCATGGTCGAACCAAGCACGATGACGGCGACCGCACCGAGGCTCGATCCAGCCGAAACGCCGATCAGGCCGGGGTCGGCCAGCGGATTGCGGAACAACCCCTGCATGACGGCACCGGAGACGGCAAGCGATGCACCGATCAGCACGCCCAGAATCATGCGCGGCAGACGGATGTCATGGATGATCAGGCGGTCGCGGGCGCTCAACGCCGCGTCGCCGGGCAACGCGCCGAACAGCCAGTTGTGCATGACGCCGATGGCCGAGGCATCGGACGCGCCGGAGGTCAGCGACAACAGCACGGCGATAGCCAGCCCGACGCAGAGCAGCACGATGACGATGCGGGCGCGCCGCGAACGGTCACCCTCGGCTGCCGTCGCCATGATGGCCACCGCACCGGCGATCGAATGATCGGCCATCGCGCTCAATCCGTGACCTGGCTGCCATAGAGCGAGACGGCGAGATCATGGATGGCGTCGGCCGTGCGTGGACCGAAGCCGAGCAGGTAGCCGCCGTCCATGCGGATCAGCGTGCGGGCTGCACCCGCCGGCGTCGAAGCGACGGCAGGGTTCGAAAACAATTCGTCATCCGCGGTGGCCGGCCCGGCGTTGTTCATCATCAGGATCACGTCGGGCCTGGCGGTGATGACTGCCTCGTCCGACAATTGCTTGTAGCCGGCAAATCCGTCGATGGCGTTGATGCCGCCCGAAAGCTTGATGATGCCGTCGGCGGCGGTGTCGCTGCCAGCGGCAAGCAGCTTGCCGCCCTGCATCGACAGCACGAACAGGATGCGCCTGCGCTCCTTGATCGAGGCGGTCTGCTTTTCAACTGCCTTCAGCTTGGCGTCTGTCTGGGCCGCCAGCGCATCGGCCTTGGCCTCGGTGCCGAGCGCCTTGCCGACGATGTGGATCTTTTCTAGAATGCCTTCGTGGTCGTAGCGCTCGGGCACCTCGATGAACGGGATGCTCGTTTTCTTCAGCACGTCGACGGCTTCCTTCGGTCCGCTGCCGTGCAGCGCCAGTATGCCCGACGGATTGACCGACAGCACACCCTCCGGCGACAGCTGGCGCATGTAGCCGACATCAGGCAGTTCCGCCGCCGCTTGCGGATAGCGGCTGGTCGAATCGCGGGCGACCAGCCGATCCTGCTCGCCGAGCGCAAAGACGATCTCCGTGATCGAGCCGCCGATGGCGGCTATCTTCGACGGGTCCGCAAAGACCTCCGTGCCTTCAGTGGCGTGGGCCGGCAGCAATGCGGCAAAGGCCAGGAAAAGGGCGATCGCCGGCCCGAGCGCCATTCTGAAAACACGCGCCCGTTTGAGCAAAGACACCATAGTCGTTGTCCTCAGGCTGCGGTCGGGCTTGGAATGCGCGGCAGGTTTTCGGCCAGAAAGCGCCAGTCTTCGCGCTCGCTTTCGCCTTCGTGCCGCTTACCGAAGAACTGGATGATCATCTTGCCGTCGGCGCCATAGACTTCGAGCGACGTGACATGGCCGTCCTTGGTCGGCTTGCGCACTGCCCAGACCTCATCGATGTGGTCGGTCCGCAGGTGCAGATGGAAGGTTTCGTCGAGCACGTTGAGCCATAGTCCCATCGGCTTGATCGAGGCGACGGGGCCGGAATGGATCTGGATGCAGCCGCGATTGCCGACAAAGCACATGATCGGAATGGCGCCGGCAGCGGCGTGGTTGAACATGGCGTTCACTGCATCCTTCTCGACCAGCCAGGCGTAGTCCTGGCCGACCATGCGCACCGCCTGTCGGCGACTGATCTTCAGTGTCTTCAGCATGCCGAAGAACTGGTGCACGTCGGTCAACTGGCTCCAGCGGTTGCGCAGATCGTCGACGCTCGCCGAATTGTCCGCAGTCTCGGTCTCGTCAGCCGTGCCCGCTGAAATCGCCACCGTCGGCTCCTGGTTCGGCGATTCCAGCCCGGCCACCAGTTTCTGATAGGCGTAGAGGTTGGAGGCTGGCCTGAGATGCACCTTGTGTACCGCCTCGCCTGCGGTGTCGAAGAACTGCAGGCTGCGGCGGATGTCGGCGCCATCGCGCTTTTCCAGGGCAAAGCCGTGCGCCCAGACTTTTGGGAAAATGCGCAGGTCGATGTTTTCGCCGAGCACCATGGCATTGTGATTGCCGGTGACGACCTTGTCGTAGACGCCAATCTTCTCGTGCACCGCGCTTTCGTTGCGGGTCAGCGCCATCACCTCACCGACAGCTTCGAGGCCAATCAAGAGGTCGTTGACACGCGGCTCGACGCGCACGACCCCGTCGCCGCAATGCGCGGCGACCAGTTCGGCCTCCGAAATCCTCAGCTGGGCGGCGAGGTCACGCTCGCGCATCTTCGGATTGTCTGCCCGTGCCCGCCGGATCTCGTGCGGGGCGGGTTTTACGCGCTGGTCCATTTCTACCACCTACTTGTTGAGAATGAGCTTGCCCTGCCGGGTGATCTTCAGCCGATACAGCGCACCGTGATGCTCGATGCCGATCTCGTGCTCACCCTGGAACAGCGTGTTGCTGGACAGCGTTCTCACGGCCGATTGGACCCGGTCGAAACGGATGGAATTTTCGTCGGAACGGCGGACGCGATAGCGAAAGTCGCTGGGATTGTGCGTATTCATTGGTTCGATCCCTTTCCTGTGCCGGGCATCTGGCTCGGCGCCTGCGTGAAATGCCGATTCAATTCTTGACTCGAATGGTCATGTTATTCTAGCAGTGCAATACCGGAGTAAATGAGTCAATATTTAAGGCGCCGGACGCGATGAAAAATGCCAGCGAGCCCAAGCCAGCCAGCATCGAACATGGATTCTTGGAGTTGCAGCATGGGGTTGGCGAATTGGGGACGGCTGGCGGGCAACGGCCTGACACACTGGTCGACGGCAAGAAAAATGGGGTCTATGGCAAGCAAAATGGCCGCGTTGCTGGCCGGCGCGGCGGCGATCCCGCTGCTCGCCACACCGGCCGGCGCCCAGCAGGCCGCCCAACCGGCAACCGGCCAGCAACGGACTGACCCGTCACAACAGCCCGAACAGGCAAAGCCGGCTTTGACGGGTACCACGCTGCTCGACAAGATCCTGATCCTCAGCCGTACCGGCGAGACGGCGATCGAGTCGCTTGCTTCAGCCAGCCATGTCGACGAGGAACAGCTCGAGCGCCGCATGGCGACGACGCCCAACGAAATGCTGTTCGGTGTGCCGGGTGTCGCCGTCCAGGCCGACGCGAGGCGTGTCAGCTCCAGCATCAACATCCGCGGCCTGCAGGATTTCGGCCGCGTCTCCGTCATTGTCGACGGCGCTCGTCAGAATTTCCAGCGCTCGGATCATGGCACGCAATCGATCTTCTACATCGATCCCGAATTAATCAAATCCGTCGACGTGATCCGCGGCCCGGTCGCCAACACCTATGGCTCCGGGGCGATCGGCGGCGTCGTCTTTTTCGACACCAAGGATGCGCAGGATTTCCTCAGGTCCGACGAGACCTGGGCGGCAGCAGCGACCGGGCGCTACGAAACCAACGGCGAAGGCTGGACCACCAGCGCCAGCGGTGCCTATCGGATCAACGAGAATTGGGACGTGCTCGGCAACATCGTCTACCGCGATTATGACGACTACAAGCATGGCGGCGGCGACACTGTAGCGGGCACCGGCTTCGACGTCTTGAGCGGGCTGCTCAAGACGACCATCCGCCCCAGCGACAACAGCGAACTGAAGCTCGGTTGGATCGGCTCGAACGACGGATGGACCGAAACCAGCGGCAGTGCGCCGGTGAACGACGCCGACCTGAAGGCGAATACCTTCACGGCCCGCTACAACATCACCGACGAAGACAGGAGCTGGCTCGATCTCCACATCAACGCCTCTTACAACAAGACCAAGCTCGATCTGACGACCCTTGTCGCGCAAAACCGGTTTGATCCGGTCACCGGTCTGCCCGTGGTTTTGCCGGCGGGTTCGAAATCGATGTTCGACATCGGCACCTCTGGCATCGACATCTGGAACACGTCGAGATTCGAGACCGTTGGAATCGCGCATGAGCTGACCTATGGCGGCGACTGGGTCGGCGACGATGTCGAGACAGGCGGCGCGGCGGGCGGCGACAGTTTCTACACGCCTTCGGGCGATAGAAACGTCTCCGGCGCTTACGTTCAGGACAAGCTCACCTGGTACTGGCTCGAGGTCATCGCCGGGCTGCGTTACGACAGCTACAAGCTCGACAGCGATGTCGGCGAAACCTCTGGCAACCGGCTGTCGCCACGCATCACAGTGGGCCTTTCGCCCTTCGAAACCGCCGGCCTTTCCGGGCTGCAATTCTACGGCACCTATGCGGAAGGCTACCGTTCTCCGTCGCTGTCGGAGACGCTGATCAGCGGCAATCATCCGTCAGGCGTCAGCTTCCCGTTTCTCCCCAATCCGAATTTGAAGCCTGAAATCGGCAAGACGGTGGAGTTTGGCGTCAATTACAGCACCAATGGCGTCATCGAGGCTGATGACGCGCTGCGGCTGAAGGCGGCCTATTTCAACAACAACGTCGACGACTACATCGACGGCGTGACGTTGTCGCCGTTCGACCCGACCAGCGGCTGCCCATTCGGTCCGGGCATCCCGATCTGCTTCCAGTACCAGAATTTCGCCAAGGCCAGGATCCACGGCTTCGAGATGGAGGGCGTCTATGACGCCGCCTGGGGCTTTGCCGGGCTGTCGGCGTCGGTCACCGACGGCCACACCATCTCCTATGAAGGCGAACGGGCGGATCTTGTCACGGTCCCCTCCTCCCAGGTCACCGGGCAACTCGGGTTTCGCTTCCTCGAGGACAGGCTGACTATCGGCGGCGAGGTGCAATACAACGGCAAGCCGCAGGGCAACGCGGTGGCCAAGGACTATACGCTGGTCAATGCCTTCGCCAGCTACCAGGCGACCAACAATTTCAAGGTCGATTTTCGCGCCGACAATCTGTTCGACGTCAAATACGCCAACCCGCTGAACGCATCGACGACGAGCGTCGTCTACGAGCCCGGCGTCACCCTGAAGCTGGCGGCGACCATGAGGTTTGGAGGCTGACGACAATGACAGGCATGACGGCATCCCTTCGTCTGTTCGCCGCGGTGCTGGCAATATCGCTTGCAGCGGCTCCGGCATGGACACAGCAGCCAGCGCCGGCGCTGAACCTAGAACTGAACGGCGCGCAACCATCCGACAAGGGCTGCCGCCTGACCTTCGTGGTCACCAACAATCTCGGTGCCGATCTGTCCAAGGCGGCATTCGAGGTCGCGCTGTTCAACGAGGTCGGTGTCGTCGATCGGCTGACCGTGCTCGATTTCAAAGAGCTGCCGGCAGGCAAGACCAAGGTGACGCGTTTCGACCTTGCCGGCACCGATTGCGGCAAGCTCAGCCGCGTGTTGATCAACAGCGCCACGGAATGCGCCGGCGCCGAGCCGAATGCCTGCATGCGCCGGCTGAAGACGCAGACCAGGACCGGCATCGCCTTCGGGGTCTGAATTTTGGGACTGGAACCCGCCTTCGCACGAAACGCCATGGCGTGGCCGCTAGCCGGTTTCCTGCCGCCGGAGCCGGACGATCCGGATTTCGCCATCCCGCGCGAGGCGCTGCGTGTTTCGCTGCGCGACAGACCGGAAGACAGTTACATCGTCGATGCCGACGGCAACTTGCATACGGTGCCTGTGGAGCCAATGCGGCAGGCACGACAGAAGCAGCGGCGCCGCAACTGGACGGTGGCGATCGCCTGCTCTTGCGCATTCCACGTAGCCGTGGCGCTGGCTTTTCTCACGCTGCCGGACGACCGGCCAAGGATCGAAGGTGCCGACCAGCAAGGCGAAATGCTGCTCGGCGCCGACCCGCAGCAGGCAGCCGGCGATGTCGGAGACGACCCGGACGTGGCCAACGTGACGATGGTGACGATGCTGGACGCCAGACCGGTGGAAACGGTCGAGGCACAGGCGACTGCGGCGGCGGAGACGCTCCAGCCGGTCACTGGCGCGGCCGAAGCTTCCGGAACAGAAGTGGCCGAGCCGGTCAGCGAGCCCGCCACGGAGGCTGCTGCGCCTGCCGATCGCACCGAGCCCGCACCTACCCAACCCGTCCGGCCAGCCCGCCAGGGCCCATCGCCCGACATTCTTGCGACCGACAGGCTGGTGCCTGCCGACGACAATGCCGTGCCGCCGCCAGTCAGCGCGGTCGAAACGGCCGAGCCTGCCGAGACGAGTGCTCCGGCACCGGCCGACCCGGCGCCGGCCGAAACGGTTCAGACGACCGAGACAGTCGGCGCGGCGGAAGAACCGAAGCCGGAAAGGCCGAAGCCCAAGCAACCGAAAAAGGCAACCGCACAGAAAAAGCCGGCCAGGAGGGCCGAACCAAACGAGCCCGAAAAGCCGGCCTTGCGCAAGAAAGCGAGCAAGGCACTTGCCAAAGCCGATTCCAAGAAGAAAAAGACCGGCTCTGGCGGCCGTGACGAAACGGATGTCGCGCGCGGCGCGGCCGACGGCAAGAAGGACGGCAAGATCCTGACCGCCAGCAGGGGCGGCAAATCAGGCGTCGGCAATGCGACCGTCACCAACTATCCCGGCAAGATCAGGTCTAAGCTGGTGCGGGCGTTCAATTCGACACGCACGCGCGCCACCGGCACGGCTACCGTTGCCTTTACCGTCGCATCGAATGGCAGCGTCCGGTCGGCCAGGCTGACGGGCAGTTCGGGTGTTGCCGCGCTGGACAAGGCCGCACTCGACGCAGTCCGCCGGGCTTCTCCGTTTCCCCCTATTCCAGATGGAGCCGGTCGCTCGGCCTGGCAGTTCGAAGTGCCGCTCGGTATCAGGTAGCGACCATCCCCATGCCGGCACCAAAGTCGGCGCCGCCGCTGCCGGCGATACGCGAACCCTGGCGAAACCCTACGCAGCGGCCAGCAGGCTGGCATTGCCGCCCGCCGCCGTGGTGTCGACGCAGACGGCGCGCTCGTGCGCATAGGCGGCCGGATAATAGACTTCGCTGACCAGCGGCACGATCGGGCCGGCGCGCTCGGCGATGACCTTGCGCACGATGCGCGCGGCCTCGGGCGTGCCGGAAAAGGCCACGACATCGACCCGCAGCGAGCGCGCTTCGACCGGGTCCGGCCGGCCGTCGATCGCCGCCAGCGGCAGGCCCTTGCCGGTCAGCGCTGATAGCGCTGCCGGCGCGCCGGGTGCGACGGCGAGCACGGCATTGCCGGCGGCCAGCGCCTGGATGGTCTGGGCAAGCAGCGTATCCGCGTCGGGACCGAGGCACAGCACGCGCCCGCGCGGCGACAGCGACAGCGTGTTGGCCTCGCCGGTCGGCCCGGGCAGGTCGACCTGGCCGAAATCGATCGCGGCTGCAGCGCCGATGGCCGCGGCGCCCTTGCCGCGCAGATGTTTCCTCAGGATGGCTACGCGGTCCGGCCGCGTCGACCAGCCGCCAAACGTCGGGTCCGGCAGATTGTCGGCGAGCTCGGTCGCCGTCACCTTGCGGCCTTCGGCAAGATGGGTGCCGGCCTCAGGCCCCTTGCGGAAGCGCCGGAGATAATGTGGTCCGCCGGCCTTCGGCCCGGTGCCGGAAAGCCCCTCGCCGCCGAACGGCTGCGCCCCGACGACGGCGCCGATCTGGTTGCGGTTGACGTAGATGTTGCCGGCATGGATGCCGTCAACGAAATGCTGGGCGCGGCCTTCGATGCGGGTGTGCAGGCCGAAGGTCAGGCCATAGCCCTTGCGGTTGATCGCCGCGATCACCGCATCGATCTCGTCGGCATCGAAGGTGGCGACATGCAGCACCGGCCCGAACACCTCGCGCTCCAGCTCCTCGATGCCCTTGACCCGAAAGACGTGCGGCGCAACGAAGCGACCATCCTTCGGTGCTTCGAGTTTGGCGATCAGCCGGCCCTGCAGGCCCATTTTGGTGCAGTAGTCGCGGATCGACGCTTGCGCCTCGTCGTCGATGACCGGGCCGACATCAGTCGATATCCGCCAGGGGTCGCCGAGGCTGAGTGCTTCCATCGCGCCTTTCAGCATCTCCAGCATCTTCTTCTCGACGTCCTTCTGCACGTAGAGAATGCGCAATGCCGAGCAGCGCTGGCCGGCACTCTGGAAGGCGGAGGCCAGGATGTCGCGCACCGCCTGTTCGGGCAGCGCAGTGGAATCGACGATCATGGCGTTCAGGCCGCCGGTCTCGGCGATCAGCATGGCATCGGGCGCAGCGGTCTCGGCGAGTTGCTTTTCGATCAGCTTGGCGACCTCCGTCGAGCCGGTGAAGCAGACGCCGGCAATGCGCGGGTCAGCGGTCAGCGGGCCGCCGACCGAGGGGCCGTCGCCGGGCAGAAGCTGGATGACGTCTTCCGGCACGCCGGCCTCGCGCAGCAGCTGGACGGCGCGAAAAGCGATCAGCGGCGTCTGTTCGGCAGGCTTGGCGATGACGGAATTACCGGTGACGAGTGCTGCCGCGATCTGCCCGGTGAAGATGGCGAGCGGAAAATTCCACGGCGAGATGCAGGCGATGGCGCCGCGCGCCTCGGTTCCCGCCTCGGCATTTGCGGCCTCGGCCGCATAGTAGCGCAGGAAATCGACCGCTTCACGCACCTCGGCAACGCCGTCGGCGAGCGACTTGCCGGCCTCGCGGGCGGCGAGTGCAAAGAACTCGACCGCGTTCGCTTCGTAGAGATCGGCCGCCCGGTTGAGGATGGCGGCGCGCTCGGCAACCGGGCGTTTTGCCCACGCCGGTTGTGCCTCGACGGCGATGCGCACCGCGGTCTCGACCTGCTTGGCGCCGGCCTCGCTGACCGTGCCGACCACTTCCGAAGGTTTTGCCGGATTGACGACCGGACGCTGCTTGCCGTAGCCGGCAGCGCGGCTGACCGGCTTGGCGTGCCAGCGCTCCGGCCCGGCGAACTCGGCCCTCGCCTTGTCGATCGCAGCCAGCGTCAGCGTGTCGGTGATATCGAAACCCTTGGAGTTGCGCCGGCCGGGACCGAAGATCGCAGACGGCGGCACGATCGCCGGATTGGCGGCGGGACCTTGCTTCTCCACCGTATCGAGCGGGTCGCGGGCAATGTCCTCGGGCTCGACCTCCTCGTCGGTGAGCTGGTGGACAAAGGAGGAATTGGCGCCGTTCTCCAGCAGCCGGCGGACTAGATAGGCAAGCAGGTCGGAATGGGCGCCGACCGGCGCATAGATGCGGCAGCGCGTGCCTTCGGCTTTGCGCACCGTCTCGTGCAGAGCTTCGCCCATGCCGTGCAGCCGCTGGAATTCGAATGTATCGCGGTCCGTCGTCATCGACAGGATGGCGGCGACGGTGTGGGCGTTGTGGGTGGCGAATTGCGGATAGATGCGATCGGTCATCGCCAACAGCTTCTTCGCGCAAGCCAGGTAGGAGACGTCGGTGTTGGCCTTGCGGGTAAAGACCGGATAGCCGTCGAGCCCGAGCGTCTGCGCCCGCTTGATCTCGGTGTCCCAATAGGCGCCCTTGACCAGCCGCACCATGATGCTGCGGTCATATTTCCTCGCCAGTTCGTAGAGCCAGTCGATAACGAACGCGGCGCGTGGGCCATAGGCCTGCACGACGACGCCAAAACCGTTCCAGCCGGCAAGCTCCGGCTCGGCCAGCACCCGCTCGATGACGTCCAGCGACAAATCGAGGCGGTCGGCTTCCTCGGCGTCGATGTTGAGGCCCATGCGCGAATGGCGCGCTGCGAGCGCCAGCGACAGCAGCCGCTCGGCCATGACCGGCAGCATCTTTTCCTTCTGCGTCACTTCATAGCGCGGATGCAGCGCCGACAGTTTGACCGAGATGCCGTGGTTCTGGCGGATGTCGGGGCCGTTGGCGCCGGCATCGAGCGACGAGATGGCGTCGGCATAGGCCTTGAGATAGCGCAAGGCATCGGCCTCGGTGCGGGCCGCCTCGCCCAGCATGTCGAAGGAATAGAGATAGCCCTTCTGCGTCATCGGCCGGCCGCGCCTGACCGCCTCGGCAATGGTGCGGCCGAGCACGAACTGCTCGCCCATTTCGCGCATGGCAGCCGCCACCGCCTTGCGGATGACCGGCTCGCCCAACCGGCGCACCATGGCGCGCAGCGTGCCTTCGATGCCGCCCTCGCCTTCGTCGAGCACCCGGCCTGTCAGCATCAGCGCCCAGGTCGACGCATTGATGAAGATCGAGCTCGAGCCGCCCGCATGCGCCGACCAGTCGTGCGGCGCGATCTTGTCGGCGATAAGGTCGTCCATCGTCTCGGTGTCGGGCACCCGCAACAGCGCTTCGGCCAGGCACATCAACGCCACGCCCTCCTTGGTCGAGAGGCCGTAGGCGGACAGGAAGACTTCCATCAGCCGCGGATCGGACGAGCCGCGCACTGCCCGCACCAGATCGGCAGCGCGGGCCGAGATCGCCTTTCGGTCTTTCCCTGAAAGCCCCGTCGCCTCGGCCAGCCGCTTCACAGCCTCGTCTTCGTCAGGCAGGTAATTGGCACGGATCTGCTGGCGGATGGCATCGAGCGCTGGCATGACGGTCCTGTAGAGCGAGCATCAGGGAGCGGGCCGGCGGTCGCCGGACCGAATGGCGCAAAGCTAGCACAAAGCCCGATCGCAGTCGGTCCAAAGAAATCGACAGCGCAGGTCGATTGATCTATCATGATGACTGATGCCCGTCAATTTGACCAGAATTTTCATGACAGAAGACCAATTGGACCGCATTGACAGGAACATCCTGTCGGCGCTGGGCAGCAATGGCCGGCTTTCCATGTCGGAACTCGCGGCAAAAGTCGGCCTGTCGAAGACGCCGGTGCAGGCGCGGGTGAAACGGTTGGAGAAGGACGGCTTTATCAGAGGCTACCAGGCGATCGTCGACCACGAGCGGATGGGCGAAGGTCATGTCGCCTTCGTCCAAGTGAAACTGTCCGACACCCGCTTGGCCGCGCTCGACGCCTTCAACCGCGCCGTGCAGGCGGTGCCGGAGATCGAGCAGTGCCACATGATGGCGTCGAGCTTCGACTATCTGCTGAAGGTCCGCACCACCGACATCGCCGCCTATCGCCGCGTGCTCGGCGAGCGGATCTCCGCCCTGCCGCACGTTGCCCAGACCTCGACGTTTGTCGCGATGGAGACGGTGAAGGATCGGTAGGAGAGCGCTGTTGCGGTAATGTTGGCGGGACAGCGAAGGATCGCTACACAGCGCGCTGAGCCACCCTCACTCCGCCAGTGTCTTCAAAAACGCCACCAGCGCCGCGCGTTCGCGGTCCGAAAGCTGCAGCGGGTGGATCTCGGATGTGCCCTCGACGCTTGCCGGTGCCTTGGAATAATGCGCCACCACCTCGTCGAGCGAGGAAAACTGCCCGGCGTGCATGTAGGGCGGCCGGGTGGCGGCACCCCGCAGCGACGGCGTCTTATACGCACGAACGAGTTCCGGCCCGGCCTTGACCATGAAGCGCAGTTCGCGGCAGGCGCTGGCACCGCCGTCGCGAAAGGCGCCGAAACAGTTGAACGGATCGGCCTCGACTTGGCGTACCGCGTCGACGCGGCCGCGATCCGGCGGCAGGCCCGCGACCGGCGGCACGCCGGTGTTGTGGAAGCTGCCGTCTGTAAAACGCGGGCCATTGTGGCAGGTCACGCAGTTGGCCTTGCCCACGAACAGCTTCAGGCCGAGGATTTCCTCCGGCGAAAAGGCGGCGTCGCCTTTCGGCTCGGCGCCCGCAGCCAGATCGATGGCAAAGCGGTCGAAGCGTGTCTGCGGCGGCGCGATCGAGCGCTCGAAGGCGGCGATCGCCTTGCCGATGTTGGCAAAGACGCGGTTGACCTCCTCGGCTTGGCTGGCGGGCATGGCTTTCCAGGCCGCCTTCTCGGCATCGGTGCCGAGCGGGCTGGCATTGGCCGGCACGCCCGAAAGGTTCGGCAGCGGGCCGAAGATGCGCTCATAGCGCTCGCCGAAGCGGGCCTTGATGTAATGCGCGAAGGCGGCGCGGTTGCCCGCCTGCTCCAGCGGATTTTCGAGGGGTGTCAGCGCTTGCGCCCACAGGCTGTCGCGCCGCCCGTCCCAGAAGAACCAGGGATCATGAGCGACGCCGGCCAACGGCATGGTACGACGATTGGTGCGGCCGACACCGACCGCTTGCGGCAGGTCGTCCTGGAATTGGCGGTCGATCTTGTGGCAGGTCGAGCACGATACCGTGCCGTCGCCGCTCATCCCGGTGTCGAAGAACAGCGTCGAGCCGAGTGCCGCGGCGGCCGGCACATCGGCGAAGCGATTGGTGGTGTCGGGCTTCAGCGGCGGCAGCCTGGACAGCGCCAATGAGGCGATGGTCTGCTTTTCGGCATCGGAAAACTCCGGTCTGCCGCAGCCGGCAAGCACGGCCACCACCACCAACACGAGAAGACTGGAAAACCGGCTCATCAGCGGCTCACAGCACCACGTTGAAGACGACAGTGTCCGAACCGGCCGCAGCGGAAATGGCAAAATGCAATTGCCACCACCCGCTCATCGTGAATTTGACCCCGTCGATGCGATAGCGCCCCGCGCCGAGGTAATCGGTCGCCTGCGGGCTGGTCGGCAGACCGTGCTTGTGCTGCGGCATGCCGCCGGAAATCGTTATCGCAGCACCTTCCACCGGCGCACCCTCGATGGTTTTCAGCGTCAGCAGCCAGGATTCCAGTTCGCCCTGCCGGATGACGCCTTTCTCGGGCTGGAAAGTCGCCACGAACAGCTTGTTCGCCGTCGTCTTGGAACGGCCTACGTCCGAGCTTGGTTGCGGCGCATGCGGCGCCGTCAGATAGACGAGGGCCAGCACGCCGGCAAGCAAGGCAGCCAGGCCGAGGCCTCCAAGAAGATAACGCCATAACGATGCCAAACCAATTCCTGTTCTGCGGATAACGTTTCGCTGGGCAGATCGCGTCCCGCGCCCCTGTGGGAAATCGCGCCCAGCGCAAGAATCCGCCGTCGGCAAGCATGGCGCTGCCGGCCGCAAAAAGCTACAGCACCGCAATTGCAGGATGGAGGAGTGCTTCATGGCAGGAAACGGCATCGCCTCGATTGGCGAGTGCATGCTCGAGCTTTCGGGCCAGGCCGGGCCGAACTGGCGCATGGGCTTTGCCGGCGACACGTTCAATACTTTATGGGCGCTGCATGCCTTGAGCAGCGAGCGGCCGGCGACCTACGTGTCGGCCTTCGGCGACGACCCGTTTTCGCGCGACCAGATCAAGTTCCTGGCCGAGAACGGCATCGGCATCGGCGCCAGCCCGGTGATAGCGGGCGCCCGCCCCGGCCTCTATGCGATCACGCTGACCGGCGCCGAACGTTCTTTCACCTATTGGCGGGCCGATGCGGCCGCAAGGCAGTTGGCTTCGGACCCAGCGGCATTGCAGAAAAGCCTTGAAAACCAGGCGCTTGTCTATTTTTCCGGAATCACTTTGGCAATTCTCGACGAGGGTCCACGCAAGGTACTGCTGACGGCCGTGGCCACAGCGCGCGCGGCCGGCTCGCTGATCGCCTTTGATCCCAATTACCGGCCGCGGCTGTGGCGCCGGCGCGAGGAAGCACAGGCCGCCATGCTCGAGGCGCTCGCAGTCGCCGACATCGCGCTGCCGACCTTCCCCGACGAGCAGGTGCTGTTTGGTGATACGACACCGCAGGAAACAGCCGAACGGCTGCGAAAGCTGGTCGGCGAAGTCGTCGTCAAGAACGGCGAGGAGCCGGCGCTGATCGCCCGGAACGGCAGCTTGCAATCGGTGCCGGCGGTGCATGTCGCCGCGCCGGTCGACACCACCGGCGCCGGCGACTCCTTCAACGGCGCCTACCTCGCCGCCCGCCTTGCCGGGCATGCCCCGGCAGAAGCGGTGCTGCGCGCCCATCGCGTCGCCGCCGCCGTCGTGCAGGTGCGCGGCGCCCTGGCACCGTTCGAGACGCTGAGGGGTGCGTTCGAGGCACCTGCTATCTGAGCTTGATGACGACCTTGCCCTTGGCGCGTCCTGTTTCGATATAGGCCAGGGCGTCATTGGTCGCTTCGAATGGAAAGACTCGATCCACAACCGGGCGGATCGCGCCGGCTTCGATGAGAGAGGTGATTTTGCTCAGCTGATCCCCCCTGCGCCCACATGAAAAGGAACGAAAACTGCACGCCGCGGCGCTTGGCTTTGGCCCGAATTCCGCGACTCAGCAAGCGCAGCACCAGTCTCAGCATCAAATTCAGTCCCTTTTCCGTGGCAAATTCGGGATCCGGTGGACCGGAAATGGAGATGAGCTTCCCACCCGCTTTCAGCACGCTCAGGGATTTTTCCAGTGTTTTGGCGTCCTGGCTGTTCAAGACGACATCGTAGCCCGACAGAACTTTCTCGAAGTCGTCTTTCCTGTAGTCGACGACGACATCGGCGCCGAGGCTTTTCAGCAGATCGGCACTCGCCGCGCTCGCGGTTGTCGCAACGGTCGCGCCGAGGTGCTTGGCCAACTGAATGGCGAACGTTCCGACGCCGCCGGAACCAGCCTGAATGAAGACCTTCTGTCCCTTCGTCAGATTTGCCCCGTCGATAAGCGTCTGCCAGGCGGTCAGTCCGACCAGGGGAATCGAGGCCGCTTCTTCCATGCTGAGATTCTCAGGCTTCAAGGCCACGTCGGCTTCATTCACGGCAATGAATTCGGCGAATGTCCCAATCCGGCCATCGCGCGGCCGCGCATAGACATCGTCGCCGCCTTTGAACTTGCGAACTTTCGATCCCACGCGGATAACCGTCCCAGCCACGTCGTGGCCCAGGATGAACGGGCGGCGATAGGGCAGGATGAGCTTGAATTCTCCGGTTCTGACCTTGGAATCGAGCAGGTTCACCCCAGCGGCATGGACCGCTATCAGGACATCGCCGTCCTGGAGCTCCGGTTCCGGCAGATGCCGCAAAGGCGCTGATCCGGCCGGTTCAAAACGAGGTGGCCTCCTGAGGGCCGCCCGGACTATTCGGCCGGCTCGAATCTGCCTTGCACCAAGACTGTCTCCACCGGCCCAAGCGGATTGATGATCCGGCTCTCCAGGACTTCGATAAGTTTGCGTCCAACACCCGCCATATCGACGGAATGAACTCCGATCTTTGCGGGCAGGAAGCGTGCCAGCCGCGTGCTGTCACGGGTGACGATGTGGACGTCGCGGCCTGCTGTAAGACCCCGCTTGCCGAGAGCGTGCAACGCTCCCAGAAGGCCCAGTTCGTTGGCGCACGCCAAGCCCGTTGGCGGATCTGATGACGCCAGCAAGCGATCGAACCAGCCGGCGCTCGATTCCATGGTGAACATGCCATGACCGATCAGCGATTGGTCGATCGGAATACCGGCCTCGGCCATTGCCCTTCCATACCCGGAAAGACGCATGGCACTCGCCTGGTCCTCCGGAACGAGAAGTTGCAGCGCAATGCGTCGACAGCCCTTATCCATGAGCCGCCGGGTCGCCTCGTAGGCAATCTGTTCATTGTCGACATCGACATAGGGATAGGCGATATCCAGGTCGGTTCTTCCAAACGCGACGAATGGCATGCGTTGATCCAGCAGCAGCCTGACGCGCGGATCAGCCGACACCAGGCGTGTGATGATCAGGCCGTCTGCGCTGCGCGCCTGAAGCTGCCGCTGCACACTCTCAACGGGATCGTCGTCGGGAGTGGTGGAATAGATGGACAGACTATAGCCAGCTTGCCGCGCCGCCAGCGTCATGCCTTCGATTAAAGGAAGCTTCAACAGATCGGACAGATGGTCTCGTGTCTCCATCGGGAGTACCGCCGTCAGCGTCTGCGTTCGACCCGTTTTGAGCGCGCGACCATGATGATTTGGTAAATAGCCGACCCGCCTAGCCGCCTCCTTGACGCGGGCTATGGTCGAGGGCTGCACTTCCGGCCCATCCTTCAGAGCGCGGGACACCGTGGTCACCGAGAGGGAAAGTTCCGCGGCGATCTGCTTTAGATTGGCCATTGTTCGCCCGACTTCATTTGCGAAAGCGCCGGCTGATTTGCTGACCGCCATAGCGTTACCGAATTCGACATCCCGGTCAATCCGAACTCCCATAGGAAGCAGCTTGACTCTAGCGTATCCAGATGCAATCGTAACGTTACGATTACAAAATAATGGCTCTTTCAAGCGATATTCCATAAAAGTTGGGGAGGAGAACCTATGTCCTGGCTACGCATTTCCTTAACAGCATTGGCAATCTCGGCTGCCCTGCCCGTGCATGCGCAGACGGTCACCATCACGACCGCGGGCGGCGACTATGGCAACGCCATCAAGGAGGCCATGTGGGGCCCGGCTGCAAAAGAGCTTGGCTATGATGTCCGCGAGGAGACGCAGAGCGACGGCCTGGCCGCCCTGAAGATGCAGGTTACCTCGGGTGCAGTCACGACCGATATCGTCCACCTGGGTTCGCCGGAAGGGGCGCAGGCTGCCGCGCAATCGCTGCTGGAGCCGCTCGACTACAAGATCATCGATCCGAAATCCGTGCCTGAGGGTGCGAAGTCCGACTACTGCTATCCGTTCGATTCCTATGGCACCGTCATGTCGTGGAACACCAAGACCTATGGCGAGAACCCGCCGAAGACGTGGGCGGAGTTCTGGGATGTTGCCAAATTTTCTGGCCGTCGCGCGTTGCGCGCCAATGCGCAAGACTCGATCGAGATCGCGCTTCTCTCCGATGGCGTGGCACCGGAGGACGTCTATTCCGTGCTCAGCACGCCGGAAGGGCTAGAGCGCGCCATCAAGCGGCTTGAAGCGATTAAACCAAACGTCGCCGTGTGGTGGACCTCGGGCGCCCAATCCGCGCAGTTGCTGAAAGACGGTGAGGCGGATTTGGTCATTACCTGGAACGGACGCGCCCAAACCGTGAAAGCAGATGGCGGCGCGGCTGACTACACGTTCAAGGGTTCGGTCATCGGCACGGACTGTCTTGGGGTGCCGAAGGGAGCGCCGAATAAGGAGGCCGCGATGAAGCTCATCGCAGCGATGACGCAGCCCGCGCGGGTTGCCAAGCTGACCGATTTCATTGCCTATGGCCCAGTCAATCCTGCGGCATATGAGGGTGGCCTTATTCCCGAGGACCGTCTGAAGACACTTGCGACCGCGCCTGAAAATGCTGGCACTTCGGTGTTTTCAAATTCAGAATGGTGGGTCAAGAATGGCGAGGCTGCCCAAAGAGCCTTCGATGAAATGATGGCTCGCTGACTCTCAGTTCTGACGCATGTAGCGCAAAAATGTGCAGCGCGCGACAACGACATGCATGAAAACAAGAACCTAAAGCGCGTCGCGTGAAGCCGGTCGAACGCGACGCGCTTCAAGGCTGGAGCACATGATGAAGTCGCTCGCGATCACCATCGAAAGCGTGCACAAGGCTTATGGGTCCTACGTCGCACTGGATGATGTTTCGCTCGACATTCAGGCTGGCGAATTCCTCACGCTGCTAGGGCCATCGGGATCGGGCAAGACCACGTTACTCATGGCTCTGGCCGGTTTTGTCCGGCCGGATTCCGGTAAACTTTTCCTGGGCGATCGAGACATCACCCGCCTGCCGCCCAACAAACGAGACATCGGCATAGTATTCCAGAATTACGCCTTGTTTCCCCACATGAACGTCCTGGCGAACGTCGCGTATCCGCTGGTGCTGCGCAAGGTACCGAGAGCGGAGGCGCGTCAGCGGGCGCTTGATACCTTGGCCCGCGTGAAGCTGCATGGCCTGGCGGAACGCAATGTTGCCGCACTATCCGGCGGCCAACGTCAACGGGTGGCATTGGCGCGGGCTATCGTCTTCGAACCGCGCGTGATGTTGATGGACGAGCCGCTGTCGGCGCTCGACAAGAATCTGCGCGAGACCATGCAGTATGAGATCCGGCGTCTGCATGATCATCTACGGATCACCACAATCTATGTGACCCACGACCAGCGCGAAGCGCTGATTATGTCTGACCGGATTGCGGTGATGAATTCCGGCCGCATCCAGCAGATAGATACGCCGCAGCGGATTTATGATCGTCCATCGACCCGCTTCGTCGCGGAGTTCATGGGCGAGGCCAACATTGTGGCCCCGGGCTCGGCGCGCAGAATCGACGGCGCCGAAGCATCACACGAAACGCTGATGATCCGCGCCGAAAGCTTCCATCTTGATGCGAAGCTCGTCGGGGGAGACGGAGTGGCTCTCGAAGGAATACTGCGCACCAAAGCGTTCCGCGGCGAGAACTGGCTTTTGACGCTGGCGCTTAACGGTGGGCAAGAGGTTCTTGTCTGCATTCCGGCAGCGCTGGCCGGCGGTTGCGCCGAGCTTGCCGCCGGTCAGCGGATGACCGCATATGCACCAGCAGCGAAGGTTCACGCGATACCGGGAGCGACGGCGTGACCGTCGTCCGGGATCCGGCGCTCGCAGCGGATGCACGGCGCGAGCGGCGGTTTTTTCTATCGCTTTCGCTCCCGGCGCTGTTCATCGTTGGACTGGCGGCGATACTGCCCATCCTTTGGATAATCCGGCAATCCTTCCTGACCACCGGAGGTGAGTACACCGTCGGCAATTACCAGAAGGTCCTTTCGAGCGGACTGACATGGTCGGCGCTCGTCACGACCCTCGAACTGTCTTTGGGTACGCTAGCGGCCTGCATTCTCCTCGGCACCCCTCTGGCGCTCGCTCTGGCCAGCGTCAGACCAAGGTTGGTCAACGTGCTCATGGCGTTCGTCATGCTGCCGCTGTGGACCTCCATTCTGGTGCGTACCTATGGTTGGCTCGTGCTTTTGCGGCGCGACGGCCTGATCAACGCGGCGTTGACCGGTTCAGGCCTGACGGCGGAGCCATTGCCGCTGGTCTACAACTTCACGGGAACGCTCATCGGCATGGTGCACTACATGCTGCCACTCTTTCTGCTGCCTGTTTATGCTGCGATGCGCGATATCGACCCAAATCTCATTCGCGCGGCAGCGAGCATGGGAGCCACTCTCAGGCAGGTCATCCGCACCGTCATTATGCCGCTTTCGGCGGGCGGCATCTTCTCGGGTTCGATCATCGTCCTCATCTACGCCATAGGTTTTTTCATCACGCCGGCGGTGCTTGGCGGCGGCAAGGTAAATCCGCTCTCTACCCGGATCGAGCGTACATTATCGACCTTCCAGGACTGGGGGTCGGCAAGCGTCCTGGGCATTCTGCTCCTCGTTCTTATGGCGCTGATCGGTGTGATGTTGCTGGCGGCACGCCGGCTGGTGGCCCAGAACACCGTGGAAGCCTCCCATGCTTGAAGCCTATCCGCAAAACAGGCTCGCCCGCATTTTGCTCTGGAGCTTTGCCGCTCTTGTCATGGCATTTCTGATGCTGCCGACGCTCGTGGTGGTGCCGCTTTCCTTTTCGGCGTCGAATCTCCTCGAGTTTCCGCCGCACGCCTACTCGTTGCGCTGGTACGAGAACTTCTTCGGCTCGGCAACGTGGATGGCCGCGCTGAGGACGAGTTTGATCCTTGGGACGTTGACGGCGTTGATCGCGGTGCCCTTCGCGCTGCTCGCCTGCATTTCAATGAACCGGCTGGGCGGAAAGACCGCTGCGGCCATCCAGAGCGTCCTGCTGACCCCCTCGATCACCCCAGGTATCCTGCTTGCGATCGGTCTCTTCTTTGTGTTGGCCGCACAACATCTGATCGGAACGCTATTGGGTGTGCTGGTCGGACATGTGGTGCTGGCCGTTCCGGTCGCCTGCATTGTGTTGCTACCCGCTCTCACCCGCTTTGACTGGAACCAGGTTCAGGCGGCGCGCAGCCTCGGTGCAAACTGGGCCAGAGCCATTGGCGGAATCATCGTTCCGCAACTTCGGATCAGCTTGCTGTCGGCGACATTGATGGCGTTCCTGACTTCGCTCGACGAGTCCGTGATTTCGATCTTCATCGCAAGCGGTCGCAACAGCACGATGCCGAAGCTTATGTTCCTGTCGCTGCGCGATCAGATCGATCCGACCATTGCGGCGATCTCGACATTGTGGACCGTCATCGTCGTGGCCGTGGTCCTGATTGTGACCCTTCGCCAAAAATCCTGACCGAGACTGGAAACATGCCCGCCAATTACCATGCAGCCGACGATCTGACGGATCATTCGACGGACATCCCTCAGGTAGGGTTGGCCATCATCACCGGGTCGGCAAACTGGGGGCTTGCCTTCCCGGAAGATGTCGAATTCGATGGTGTGCGCACCTTGCGGCGCGACATGAGTTTTGAAACACCTTTCGGTCGCACCGACAACTGGAAGCTGCTCGAGTTCGATGCGTCGATCACAGCGGAAGGGAGAGCGAAGCGCGCTCTGTGCATGTATTCGCACGGCAATCCCCGCGACCGTATCGACCATTCCTGCCATCGCCGCGCGTTCTGGGTATTGATGCGGGCGGGTGTACGGCAAGTTCTCGCCTGCTCGACTGTAGGCGCCGTCAACAAGGCGATCCAGCCGGGCGACATGGTGGTGACCGCCGATATCATCGAGCTGACGCAGACCCCGTTTTCACTGCTTCCTGACCGTCAGAGCTTTGACTGTTCGGGCAAGCAAATCGTGTGTCCAAGATGTGCGGCGGTTCTGGTCGAAACGGCCCGCCGTCATTGGCCAGCCGAATGCCGCGTTTATGGCATCGAACAGCAGTTGGTGGCTGCCCACTGTTATGGGCCCCGGCTGACAACGCCAGCCGAAGCCTTGGCGTATCGGGGCATGGGGGCGGATGTACTCAACCATTCCATTGCCCCTGAGGCGACCTTGTCGCGCGAGATCGGCGCGTGTTTCGTGCCTTGCGCGTTCGTGACGGCGGGCTTCAACGACTATATGGATCGCAATCGCCAGAAATTGCTGCAGGAGGACGTGCTGCCTAATCTTTCCATGACAGCCTCGCGGGTCGCGCTGGAGACCGCTGCGCGACTTCCCGCTGATCCGGAATGCTCCTGTCACCGCTTGAAGTCGCCTCAGCCGAAAGAACGCTCCAGCCGGTTCTGAGATAACCCGCCAGATAGCTGAAGCTCTGCCGCAGACCAAGGATCCCGAAGGCACCGCGCTGGGCATGTTCGCGACGCTCGAGTCGTACGCTTCGGCAGCGGCACTCCTGCCCTAAGGCAGCCTGAACCGGTATTCCGTCACGTGATGGTAGATCTGCCCGGGCCACAGCGTGGCTTGCGGGAAATACGGCCGGTTGGGCGCATCCGGCCAGATTTGCGGCTCCAGGCAAAAGCCCGAAAAGGCCTTGTACTGGCGTCCGCCCAATCCAGGCGAAGACGGCGCCAGGTACTGGCCGGTATAGAGCTGGACGCCCGGCTCCGTGGTCCAGAGCTCCATCTCGACGCCGGAATTCGCGCCCTGCGCCCATGATGCCTGTTTCAGCGGCCCGCGCGTCGAGGCGAGGCAGAAATTCTGGTCATAGGGGAGCTGTTCGCCCTCGGTCTCCATGCGCAGCGGCCGCGCCTGGCGAAAGTCGAAAGGTGTGCCGTCGACAGGCTTGACCGTGCCTGTCGGGATCAGATCGGCGTCGACAGGAAGATAAGCGCCGGCATTCAGCATCAGCCGGTGGTCGAGAATGTCGCCGGCGCCGCCGTCATCCAGGTTGAAATAGGAATGCTGGGTGAGGTTGCAGAGCGTCGGCTCCTCGCAGGTGGCGGTCAGTTCGACGCTGAGCGTGCCGGGGATCTTCAGCCGGTAGGTGCAGGTCACGTCGAGCGCGCCGGGAAAGCCCATCATGCCGTCCGGGTCGTGCAGGGTCAGCGTGACAAAATCCCTGCCATGTAGTGAAACCGCCCAGGCCCGGCGCGAAAAACCTTGCGAACCGCCATGCAGCGTGTGCTTTTCGAGGAAATTGCGCTCGGTCTGATAGCGTTTGCCGGCAAGCGTGAAGCGGCCGTCGCGGATACGGTTGGCATAGCGCCCGACGACGGTGCCGAAGAAGGCGGTGTCCTTCTCATAGTGCTCGAAACGATCATAGCCGAGCACCAGCGGCGCGTCGTGCCCGGCCAGACGCAGATCCTGGATGATCGCACCCAGCCCGATGATGTTGGCGGTAAGGCCGCCGCCACGGATGGTGAAGCGGCGGACGGCCTCGCCCGCCTGCGTCGTGCCGAAAACCTCGCCGTCCTTCATTGCCATGCTCGCAAGTTCGCTGCTCGATGCCAGCCTGGCCTTTCGAAGCGGCCCAGCGTCGTTTTCGGTATTACCGCATCAGGCTTCTAGAGACCAAGTCCGCCGATGCAGACATATTTGGTGTCGAGATAATCCTCGATGCCCTGATGGCCGCCTTCCTTGCCGAGGCCCGATTCCTTGACGCCGCCGAACGGCGCTTCAGGGGTGGTGATGAGCCCTTCATTGACGCCGACCATGCCGTATTTCAGCCCTTCCATGACCCGGAAGGCGCGGCCGAGATCGCCGGTGTAGAAATAGCAGGCTAGGCCGAACTCGGTGTCGTTGGCGAGTGCTACGGCCTCTTCCTCGGTCTCGAACTTGAATACCGGTGCTACCGGGCCGAAGATTTCTTCCTTCATGAAGCGCATCTTCGGCGTCGCATTGGCGATCACCGTCGGCTGGAAGAACGAGCCGCCGAGCGCGTGGCGCTTGCCGCCGGCGACGACCTTGCCGCCTTTGGCGGTAGCGTCGGCAATCAGCTCCTCGACCTTCTCCACCGCCTTCTCATCGATTAGCGGTCCCTGCTGGACACCCTCCTCGAGGCCGGAACCGACCTTCAGCCCGTTGCTCGCAGTAGCGAGCTTTTCGACGAACTGGTCATAGATGCCGGCCTGCACCAGGAAGCGGTTGGTGCAGACGCAGGTCTGGCCGGAATTGCGGTACTTGGCGGTGATGGCGCCAGCGACGGCCCGCTCGATATCGGCGTCGTCGAAGACGATGAACGGCGCATTGCCGCCGAGCTCCATCGACACTTTCTTGACGGTCACCGACGACTTCTGGATCAGGATCTTGCCGACCTCCGTCGAGCCGGTGAAGGTGATCTTCTTGACCAGCGGGTTGGCACAGATCTCGTCACCGATCTCACCGGCGGCACCCGTCAGGATATTGATGACGCCTTTGGGGAAGCCGACTTCCTCGGCGAGCGCGCCCCAGGCAAGCCCGGAATAAGGCGTCTGCGACGCCGGCTTGACCACGGCGGTACAGCCGGCGGCAAGCGCCGGGCCAAGCTTGCGGGCCAGCATCGAGGACGGGAAATTCCATGGCGTGATGGCGGCGATGACGCCGACCGGTTCCTTGGTCACCAGGATACGGCGGTCCGCCCAGGGCGACGGCACGACGTCGCCATAGGTGCGGCGGCCTTCTTCGGCGAACCACAATATGTAGGACGCGGCCGAGCCGATCTCGCCCTTCGATTCGAACAGCGACTTGCCCTGTTCGATGGTCAGCAGTTCGGCCAGCACGTCCTGATTGTCCATCATCGCGTCGTGCAGCTTGCGCAACAGCTTCGAGCGTTCGAGCGCGGTGGTCTTGCGCCATGTCTGGAAGGCAACGTCGGCGGCTTCGATGGCGCGGCGGGTCTCGGCCTTGCCCGACTTCGGCACTGTGCCGATCTTGAGGCCGGTGGCAGGATTGTTGACGTCGATCGTCTGGCCTGAATCGGCCTGCACCCATTCGCCATTGATGAGATTGGCCTGCCGCATGAAATGGCTCGTTTTCTGAAGCATGATCTCGCCTCCGTTCGGCACCTGGCGGGCCGGTCGCTGATTTCGTGAATGGACGTGCGCGATAGCATCGCTAGAGCCACTGCTCTTAGCCCAGGGCAAGCCCCGCAAGCAATCACAAGATGGCATATAGGGTTTGGGCCAGCTAATGCGAGAGCGATGCAGCCGGGCTGTTATCCAAAAGCGACGACGACCACTGTCAGCCAAAACGCAGTGGTCACGACAGCACAGGCGGTGGCGATGGTCATCTGGTTCGACGCCAGCGCCTGGCCGGTGTTGAACTGCACCGCGATGAGATAGGAATTTATGCCGGACGGCAACGCCGCAACCATCACCGCCACCTTGGCCGTCAATGGCGGCAGGCCGATCAGCCACACCAGGCCGAGAACCAGCGCCGGCATAAGGAACAGTTTCAGCGCCGACAGCGCCAGCGCCGGCCTTACATTGCCGGAGATGCCAAAGCGGCGCAGGCTGAGCCCCATGGCAAACAGCGCAACCGGGGCGGCCGTGCCAGCCAGCGCGTCGCTCAGCCGCGTCGCAAGCACCGGCAGTGGCACACCGGTGAAGCGCCACGCCAGCCCGGCCAGTATGCCGATGATCAGCGGATTGATGAATACCCTCCTGAGAAAGCTCCTGACGACGCGGAGCGGATGCACAGGCTCGCTGCCGCCGCGGCCGAACATCTCGAACAGGATGATCGACGCCATCATCATCACCGGCAGGTGAATGGAGACGAGCAGGGACAGCACTTCGAACCCGGCCGGCCCGAACACGCCGATGATGAAGGGCGCGCCGAGCAGGACGACATTGGAGAAGGACGACGATACGCCGCCGACGACGCCGGCGCGGGCGTCCCGCCCGAAGATGCGCGTAACAACCAGATGGCCGGTGGCCCAGGTGAGCGCGACCGCCGCGAAATAAGCGCCCCATAGCGACCACGGCGCCACGCCGTGGAAATCGGCCTTTACCATGGTCTGGAACAGCAAAAGCGGCATTGCCACGTTGATGGCGAATTCGGATACGCCCTCACCGCTCGCCGGCTTCAAATAGCCGGTCAACCCGGCAAGATAGCCGAGCCCGACGAGACTGAAGACGAAGAGGACGGTTTCGGTAAGCGGAGACATTTTTCCCGTGATAGGCGAGGCCCGGCGGCGGCGCAACCGCCCTTCCCTCGCGAATGTACCGGCCAACAATCCGGCCGCTCGGATCTTGTCCGAATTTGCCCATGGTTGGATGCCAGCGCTATACAGGGCTGTCGGGGGACACGCGGCGAATGGGCCTTGTCGGAAATCAGCACTTCTTCAAGCAGGCGTGGCTGACGGCTTTCGTCGGCGCCATGCTTTGCCTCGTGGTGACCTCGGCTCATGCCGCGGAGCCGGAGAGCCTCAAGGGCGTGGCGCTGATTGTCGGCCAGTCGAAATACCAGCACATAGCGGCTCTTCCCAACCCCGCCAACGACGCCCGCGACATCGCCAAGATGCTGACCGATCTCGGCTTCGGCGCGCGCAGCGTCACCGACCGCGACGCGGCAAAGCTGAAGCGCGACCTCGAGCGTTTCGCTGAGGATGCCGAGGACGCCGACGTCGCCTTGATCTACTATTCCGGCCACGGCATCGAGGCCGGCGGCGAAAACTATCTGGTGCCGGTCGACGCCGACGTTTCTTCATTGAAGGACGCCGATCAGGCCCTGGTGCCGATCTCCGCCGTCATGGACGAATTGAAGACGACCGTGCCGGTAACGATCATGCTGCTCGATGCCTGCCGCACCAACCCGTTTCCGGCGGATGCGGTGCTGCGCCGGGCGCCCACCGCCTCGGCCTCGCCGATCGGCGCCGGCGGGCTGGAGCCGATGCGCGGCGCCAGGGCACTGGCGGACGTTACCGCGACGGAAAATCTGGGGGCGGTGATCGGCTTTGCCTGATCAATCTCGGCAATCTCGAACGGACCGGCAAATATCTGGACGAAGCCGAAGCCGCCTTCGAGGCGACGCTCAAGGTCTTCACCCGCGAAGGCCAGCCGATGCAATGGGCCTTCGAGCAGAACAATCTCGGCGACGTCCACTGGAACCGCGGCAGCTATGGCGGCGGCAATGCCGAATACCAAAAGGCGATCGAATTCTTCGAGAACGCCAAGCAAGGCTTTACCGAAGCCGGCTACACACTCCCCATCCCGCTGATCGACCGCAAGATCGATCTGGTGAAGAAGCAGATAGCGAAGAAATAGGCGTCTCGGCCGCAGGTTGCACTCGGCTTGTCTTTCAGCCGGCTTTGCCGTCCCTATATGCCGGTCACCGGGGACCTGCCTGCCGGTCACCCGAAAAGGATGTCTGATGCTTCGATTTGTGCTGGCGCTGCTGTTGCTTGCCGTTTCCGCCACAGCCCATGCGACGGAAGCCGGCTGGGCGCTGCTCCGCGACGGCGGGCATGTGGTCCTGCTTCGCCATGCCATGGTCACCGGCACCACCGATGCCGCCAATTTCGACCTCGGCAAATGCGCGACCCAGGTCAATCTCTCTGAGCGCGGCAAGCAACAGGCGCGCAAGATCGGCGCGCTGTTTGGCGCCCGCGCCGCACCGGTCGAGCGCGTGCTGTCCAGCCGCTATTGCCGCTGCCTCGAGACCGCCCGCATCGCTTTCGAAAGCGAGCCGGAGCCGTTCGCACCGCTTGACCTGCTGAAGACCGACGAAAAGGAAAAGGCCGACCAGATTGCCGCGATCCTTGCCGAGATCCGCGGCTATTCCGGCTCCGACAATCTGGTCATGGTCACGCATCTCGAAAACATCAAGGAATTGACCGGGATCTCGCCGCGTGAAGGCGAGGCCGTGGTCGTCGAGCCGCAGGGCGACGGCCTGCGGGTACTCGGCCGCGTTACTTTCTGATCTGCGCCGGAGCTGGTTGAAACGTTCGCTAGTGGTGAAATCTAGCGTTTGGTACCTTAAGCGGAATACCGGTTCCGACCCGCGATGAGGTCTGATCGAGTCCAAGGTCGACATTGACCCTTAGTCAGGACCAACGAGCGCTTTCAACGAAAGCCAATGCAATGGTACCGTCTCATCAGGACTTCCGAGCCGTGACAACGGGCGAGGTTTTCGTCCTTTACTTTGCCGGCCGGAGCCTCAGCGGCCGAAAAAACGCCCGGATGTCCTCGACCAGGAGTTCGGGTTGCTCAATCGCCGCGAAATGTCCTCCTTTCGGCATGTCGGTCCAGCGCTCGACACGGAAGACTCGTTCGACCCAGGAGCGAGGTGGCATAGGAAGCTCTCGAGGGAAGACTGCAACGCCGAGGGGCGGTGTTATTCGCTCCCTTGGCCCGAAGGTCAGGGGGCAGAGCCGGTTCTCTTTGTAAATCCGGAGCGAGGCCTCGATCGTGTTACCGAACCAGTAAAGCGAGATGTCGGTAAGCAGCGTGTCTAGAGGGATGGCGCGTTCGAGTTCGCCTTCGCAGTCGCTCCAACTGCGGAACTTCTCGGCAATCCATGCGGCTAGCCCGATTGGGGAATCTGTCAGTGCAAAGGCTAGCGTCTGGGGCTTGGTCCCCTGCAGAAAAGCGTAGGCCCCCTCCGTCGCGGCGAAATTCGCCGCACTGTCGAGGAATGCCTTCTCCTCCGGCGTGACAGGTGGGTCGCCGCGACCGAGGGTCGGGCGGAAACTGCCTGGAATGTAATTCAGGTGCAATCCGATAAGGTCCTCCGGGTAAAGCCGAGCGAGCCAGGTCGAGACTCCGGCGCCGATGTCGCCACCTTGTGCGGCGAAGCGATCATATCCCAGTTCGCGCATCAGCCCCCGCCACAGCTTCGCGACATGCTTTGAGCTAACGCCGGCCTGACGCGGCGGGGACGAGAAGCCGAAACCCGGAAGCGACGGTGCGACGACATCGAAGGCGTCCTCGGCATCCCCGCCGTATTTGGCAGGATCCGTGAGCAGCGGAATGACATGCTCGAACTCGGCGAAGGAGCCGGGCCAGCCATGAGTGAGGATCAACGGCAAGGGCGCTGACCCCTTTCCTTTCTGGTGAACGAAATGGATGTCGCACCCGTCTATCGTGACCCTAAACTGAGGCAACAGGTTCAGACGTTTTTCGTGATCGCGCCACCTGAAATCGTATTGCCAGTAACGTGAAAGCTTACTGAGGAAATCAACGTCAGTACCGTCCTCCCATCCGTATGCGAAGATCGACGACGGCCATCTTGTCGCTTGGATACGACGCTGTAGGTACTCGATCTGTTCATCCGGGATGTTAATGTGGAAGGAATGAATGGCCACGGGTGTTGCTCCGATCAGCGGCGAGGAATTGTCCCATCAAGGCACAGAACGAAGGAAAACTCACTGAGCGACAGCTTTGTCCGCTACTTGCTGGTTCCCATCTACGAGACGAAGGTAACATTCCACCCTTGGTGGCAATTCGTTTAAGTTACCTGGCGTCAGATTTTCACCGCTACCAGCCAAGCGTCGACACGGAGCTTCCATCCCTCGATCATGTCCGCGAACGCGTCCTCCGTCAGTTCGGACAGATTCGATGCTCCTGCCGGGCTCAAGGCCGTGAACGCATAGGTAATCGACGCCTCCGTGCCTCCGTTAGTGTCGGTCGGCAGGCCACCTCGACAAATCCGAAACGCGAATCCGGCGTAACGCGAACATAGCGGATGCGATGCGCCAGCCGTCCACCCAGGCTCATGTCGCGATGCTCAGCCAAGGCCTTGAGCACCTTCGCCAATCGTTTTTCCAGGCGCACCCGGTCTGCACGCGTTTCTGTAGTCATAGATCTTCGTGGTACATTGGTACACGCAATGACCAGAGATGGGACGGTTTGGGCATATCGCCGGGAGGGGTTGCCAGCGACCCCTATTGCTCTGCCAGAACATCAATCCCAGCTGCCGTCGGCGCATCAGGCCTTTTCCTGCCCGGAAAAACCGATTAGACAGCGCCAAACACATGCGGACAGATTCCGCCCGCAATCGAAGGAAAAGCCCTTGTCCACCACGTTCGACAAAGTCGCCAAGATCATCGCCGACACCAGCGAGATCGATATCGAGACGATCACGCCCGAAAGCCACACCATCGACGATCTCGGCATCGACAGCCTCGACTTCCTCGACATCGTCTTTGCCATCGACAAGGAATTCGGCATCAAGGTGCCGCTGGAAAAGTGGACGCAGGAGGTCAACGACGGCAAGGCTTCGACCGACGACTATTTCGTCATGAAGAACCTGTGCGCCAAGATCGACGCGCTCGTCGCCGCCAAGAACGCCGCGTGAACACAGCGCCTGACGCGCCCGACCCACAACAGCCCCCAATGAACCCCCACGACGTCGTCATATCAGGCATCGGCCTTGTCTCGTCGCTGGGCGAGGGTCCGGATGCGCATTGGCAAAAGCTTGTCCAGCCGCGCCTTGAGCCGGTTCTGGAGGCCTCGCGCTTCTCGCCCTATACGGTCCATCCGCTGCCGGAGATCGACTGGAACCTGCAGATCGCCAAGCGCGGCGACCAGCGGCAGATGGAGACCTGGCAGAGGCTCGGCACCTATGCGGCCGGCCTTGCGCTCGACGATGCCGGCATCAAGGGCAATGACGAACTCTGCGCGACCATGGACATGGTGGTGGCCGCCGGCGGCGGCGAGCGCGACGAGGCGGTCGATGCGGCCATTCTCGCGGCATCGGAAAGCCGCAATGACCGCGACGTGCTGCTTAACGAGAAGCTGACCACGGAATTGCGCCCGACGCTGTTTCTGGCACAGCTTTCCAACCTGCTCGCCGGCAACATCTCGATCGTCCACAAGGTGACGGGGTCGTCGCGCACCTTCATGGGCGAGGAAGGTGCGGGCGTTGCCGCGGTCGAGACGGCGACCGCGCGCATCCGCTCCGGCCAGTCGACGCATATACTGGTCGGCGGCGCTTTTCAGACCGAACATTCCGACATGCTGCTCGGCTATGAACTGGCCGGCTACCTGCATCGCGGCGCGTGGCGGCCGGTCTGGCAGAGGCAAGGCGCCGAAGGCGGCGGTGTGGTGACCGGATCCGGCGGCGCGTTTCTCGTCCTGGAGCAGCGCGAGCACGCGGAACGCCGTGGCCGGAAGATCTACGCGGAACTCGGCCCGGTCCTGTCCGGTCGTGCCAGGCGCCGACGGGGCGAACTCGACGGTGAGATCGCCGCGCTGTTGAAGCAAGCCGCATTGCCGGACGGCGAACTGCTGGCGATCTCCGGCGCTTCGGGCGCCCATGCCGCGACCGCCGCCGAGAAATCGGCACTCGAGGCCAATCCGGCGATCGCCGCACGCGGCTTTTCGACGCTGACCGGCCACATGAAGGAAGCGCAGTTCCCCTTTGCCGTTGCGCTGGCAGCCCTGGCTGTCGACCGCAAGGCGGCCTACCCTGTCTTCGACGCCACAGTCGAAAAACCGTTTGCCGGCGTCCCGAAGACCGTCCTTGCAACGGCGATCGGCTATCACCAATTCGAGGGCATGGCGCTGATCAAAGCCGCCTAGAGCATCGGACCGAAAGTGTGATGCGGTTTTCGGGCGATCCGATTGCTCCAAGAGAAACAGGTTTTTGGACAACAAATGGCCAATCTGAACGACCATATGGGCAGGCCTATCGTAGCGGTCACCGGCATCGGCGTGGTGACGTCGCTCGGTGTCGGCAAAGCCGAAAATTGGGCGGCACTTACGTCGGGCAAATCCGGCATCCATCCGATCACCCGCTTCCCGGTCGATCATCTCAACACCCGCATCTCCGGCATGGTCGATTTCCTGCCGTCGAGTTCCAAGGGCGCCAGTCTCCTCACCTATGAGCTTGCCGAAACCGCCGCCCAGGAAGCGATGTCGGAGGCCGGCCTCGATGCCGGCGATTTCGGCGGACCGCTCTTCCTCGCTTCGCCGCCGGTCGAGCTCGACTGGAGCGAGCGCTTTTCGCTCTACAATTCCGACACGCACGACACCGGTGCAGAAAGGCTGCTGCGGGTAGCGCGCGGCCTCAGGGAACTCGACATCTTCGAGACCACCCAGTTCGGCTCGATCGCCGACCGGCTTGCCGACCGTTTCGGCACGCGTGGCCTGCCGATCACGCTGTCGACCGCCTGCGCTTCGGGCGCCACGGCGATCCAGCTCGGTGTCGAAGCGATCCGCCGCGGCGAATGCGACAGGGCGCTGTCGATCGGCGCCGACGGCTCGGCGACCGCCGAGGCGCTGATCCGCTTCTCGCTTCTGTCCGCGCTCTCCACCCATAACGACATCCCCGAAAAGGCCTCAAAACCCTTCTCCAAGGACCGCGACGGCTTCGTGCTGGCCGAGGGCGCGGGCGCCCTTGTACTGGAATCGCTGGAGGCAGCACTTGCCCGCGGCGCCACCGTTCTCGGCATATTGCGCGGCTGCGGCGAAAAGGCCGACGACTTCCATCGCACCCGCTCCAAGCCGGACGGTTCGCCGGCGATCGCGGCGGTGCGCGCCGCTCTTGCCGATGCCGGCTTGAGCGAGGACGGGATCGATTATGTCAATGCCCATGGCACCTCGACGCCTGAAAACGACAAGATGGAGCACTTGTCGCTGTCGACGGTATTCGGCGAGCGGATCTCATCAATGCCGGTCTCGTCGAACAAGTCGATGATCGGCCATACCCTATCGGCTGCCGGTGCCGTCGAGGCCGCATTTTCGCTGATGACGATGCGCGAAAGCGTCATTCCGCCGACCATCAACTATGACAATCCCGACCCGGCGATCGTGCTCGACGTGGTGCCGAACGCCAAGCGCAACGCCGAGGTCGGCACGGTCCTGTCGAACTCCTTCGGCTTCGGCGGCCAGAACACCTGCCTTGTCATGGCGCGGGAACCGGTCTAAGCGACCTTTTTCAGCCGGACTGAACCGACAGGCACCATGCGCGCATTGCAACTTATCGAGGATCGCCGGCTTGAAACGGTGGACCTGCCGCCACCGCCGCCGCCGTCGCTCGGCGAGGTGACACTGCGCATCAAGGCCGTGGCGCTGAACCACATCGATGTCTGGGGCTGGCGCGGCATGGCCTTCGCCAAGCGCAAGCTGCCGCTGGTCGTCGGCGCCGAGGCCTCCGGCGAGGTCGAGGCGGTCGGCCCCGGCGTTTCCAGCCTCCTGCCCGGACAGTTGGTGTCGATCTATGGCGCCCGCACCTGCGGGCTTTGCCGCGCCTGCCGCGAAGGCCGTGACAATCTCTGCGAGCATGTTTCGGGCGTTCACGGCTTCCATCTCGACGGCTTTGCGCAGGAAAAGATCAACCTGCCGGCGCGCCTTCTGGTCCCCGCCCCGCCAGGCGTGAGCGAAATCGGCGCGGCGGTGGCGCCTGTCACCTTCGGCACGGTCGAGCACATGCTGTTCGACAACGCCCGGCTGCAGCCCGGCGAGACGATACTGGTTCATGCCGGCGGCTCCGGCATCGGCTCCGCCGCTATTCAGCTGGCCAAGAAGATGGGCTGCACGGTCATCACCACCGTCGGCTCGAACGACAAGATCGACAAGGCCAAGGCGCTCGGCGCCGACCACGTCATCAATTACCGCGACGACCGCTTCGAGGGCGTCGTGCGCAAGCTGACCAAGAAGAAGGGCGTCGACGTGGTGTTCGAGCATGTCGGCGCCGACACCTTTGCCGCGTCCATGCTGTGCCTCAAACGCGGCGGCCGGCTGGTCACCTGCGGCTCGACCTCCGGCGTGTCGACGCAGATCAATTTGATGCAGTTGTTCCAGCAGCAGCTGAAGCTGCTCGGCTCGTTCGGCTGCCGCATGGAAAACATGGCCGACGCCATGCAGAAGATGGCAGCGGGCCTGGTCGCGCCGGTGATCGACACCGAGGTCGGCTTCGACGGCATCGATGCGGCGCTGAAACGCATGGAAGGCCGCGACGTCTTCGGCAAGATCATCCTGCGCGTCGGCTGAGAATGATCGGCAACGCCTTCAAGAAGATCCGCAGGGACCTGGGATTCCGCTATGGCAGGCGGCTTCGCCAGTTCAACTACTGGCTGGTCGCGCGGGTCGCGATGATCATCATCTCCGCGCTGCGCCTGCTGCCGCCCGACAGCGCGCTCAATTTTGCCGACCGCGCCGCCCGCCGCATCGGCCCTTGGGTGGCGCGCCATCAGGTTGCGGTCGACAATCTGCGCCAGGCCTATCCGGAAAAAAGCGATGCCGAGATCGAAGCGATCGCTTCCGACATGTGGGGCAACATGGCCCGCCTGGCCGCCGAATACATCTTTCTCGATGCTTTGTTCGACTACGATCCCGCTGCGACGAAGCCGGGCCGTGTCGAGGTCAAGGGCGTGGAGCATTTCGTGCGCATCGCGAGCGAGGACAAGCCGCATATCGTCTTCACCGGGCATCTCGGCAATTTCGAGCTGCTGCCGGTGGCGGCGGCGACTTTCGGCATGAACATCACGGCGCTGTTTCGCCCGCCCAACAACCCTTACCTCGCCGACTACATCCTCTCGACCCGCCGCTCGAGCATGGGATCGCTGCTGCCGTCTTCGACCGGTGCCTCGTTCGCGCTTGCGGCCGTCCTGGAGAAGGGCGGCAATATCGGCGTGCTGGTCGACCAGAAATTCACCGGCGGGCTCGAGACGACATTCTTCGGCCGCCCCTGCGAGAGCAACCGGGTCCTCGGCACCCTGGCGCGGCACTACGATTGCGATGTCTACCCGGCGCGCTGCGTGCGCTTGCCGAACAATCGTTTCCGGCTCGAGATCGAGGACAAGCTCACCTTGCCGCGCACCGTCGGCGGCAGTGTCGACGTCCCCGCCACCACCCAGCTTCTCAACGACGTGGTCGAGCGCTGGGTGCGCGAAGACCCCGGCCAGTGGATGTGGTTCCACAAGCGCTGGGAGATCAGCGGCCGCAAAAAGCGTCGGCCGGCGACAATGCCCCACAAAGCCGCTTGAGCGCACCATCTTTTTTGGGCACAAGCCTTATTTTGTTCTTGCTTTGTGCCGGCAGCTATGCTAGAAATTTCGCTATGGTGCTATTTGGCTCCGACGAACCCGCCGCTCCGGCGGGTTTTTTGTTGCGGGCCGAGGAGCAGACCCTAATTCGTCACGAGGATCCGCGTATTGCCGAAGCCGGCTTTGCGCACCATCGAATAGAATGCGGCCGCGTTGCTGGGGTGAAGACGCACACAGCCATGCGATGCCGGGCGCCCCAATTGCCGGATCGCGCCGGTGCCGTGGATGGCATAGCCGCCGCGGAAGAACACCGAATAGGGCATCGGCGACATGTCGTATTTGCGCGAATACCACATCCGGGCCGTCCGCTGTGGACGATAGCTGCCGCGTGGCGTGATGTAGCCTTTGCGGGCGGTGGAAACGCTCCACCGGTAATACGATAGCCCGTATCTTACCGTCATCGTCTGCGAGGAAATATCGATGTTCGCGACCAGGCTGGCCGCACGGCTCTCGAACGACGAACCGAACAGCATCGCTACTAATGCCGCTGCCATGAGAACAGTGTTTTTCATGCAATCAAACCCCTTTGATGCCCCTTGCCTGCCTGCCCTCACGCTGTTCTCCAGCGTTTTGATGGCAAGCCAGCGAGCTAACACTTACTCCCTGACGATTTCACCAATCCCAAGCAGCGAATTTGAACGATTTCCCGCAATAGTTGCCGTAACGACACGCAATCGCCTGGCAATTCGCCATCGGGCTTGCAAAACCCCCTCATCCGCTGCTCAATTCGCCGAATGAACGAACCGAACGAACGGCTCCTCAAGGCTATCGATGACCGAGCCGATGATCTGGTTGCACTGACTGCGGATCTGATCCGCTTTCCGACCATCAATCCGCCCGGCGAAGCCTATCGGCCATGTGCCGAATATATCGGCGCGCGGCTGAAGAAGCGTGGTTTTGAGACCGAATTCATCCGTGCCGAGGGCACGCCTGGCGACACTGACCGTTACCCGCGCGTCAACGTCGTCGCCCGCTTCGATGGCCGGGCGCCGGGTGCTTGCGTGCACTTCAATTCGCATATCGACGTCGTCGAGCCCGGCGACGGCTGGAGCCTCGATCCGTTCGCCGGCATCGTCAGGGATGGCAAGGTCTATGGCCGCGGCGCTTGCGACATGAAAGGCGGGCTTGCCGCCTCGATCATCGCCGCTGAAGCCTTCATGGAGGTCTTTCCCGATTTTCCCGGCGCCATCGAGATTTCAGGCACGGTCGACGAGGAGTCCGGCGGCTTTGGCGGCGTCGCGCATCTGGCCAAGCTCGGCTATTTCTCCAGGCCGAAGGTCGACCACGTCATCATTCCCGAGCCGCTCAACAAGGATCGCATCTGCCTTGGCCATCGCGGCGTCTGGTGGGCGGAGATCGAGACCAGGGGCGAGATCGCGCACGGCTCGATGCCGTTCCTCGGCGACAATGCGGTGCGCCATATGGGCGCCGTGCTGCGCGCCTTCGAGGACGAATTGTTTCCGGCGCTCGACCGCAAGATGACGCGCATGCCGGTCGTGCCCGAAGGCGCAAAACGCTCAACCATGAACATCAACTCGGTCCATGGCGGCCAGACGGAGGATTTCCGGCCCGGCCTGCCCTCGCCCAACGTGCCCGATTCCTGCCGGCTGACCATCGACCGCCGCTTCCTGCTCGAAGAGGATCTCGCTACGGTCAAGAGCGAGGTGACCGATATCCTCGAACGGCTGAAGCGCGAGCGCAAAAAGTTCGACTACGAAATCCGCGATCTGATGGAGGTGCTGCCGCTGATGACCGAGCGCGACGCGCCGGTGGTTAAGGCGGTCGCGCAAGGCATCATGGAGATATTCGACCGCGAACCGGATTACGTGATTTCGCCCGGCACTTACGACCAGAAGCACATCGCCCGTATCGGCCACATCTATGACTGCATCGCCTATGGCCCGGGCATCCTCGATCTCGCCCACCGGCCCGATGAATGGGTCGGCATTGCCGATATGCTGGACTCGGCAAAGGTGATGGCGATCGGCCTCGACGTTCTGCTGAGGGACGCCGGCCCGCGATGATCCGGCCATGGGCGAAAAAACATTCCTCCCGGCGACCGCCGACGGGACGAAACGCAATTTACTCGGCGGCGAATTCACGCTTCTATCCGGCCGGGTTTGAGCACGTGTTTTAGACATGGGGAGTTGCACGATGAAATTGTGGAAAACCATTCTGGCCGCCGCGGCGCTGGTGTTGGGCGCCGGAACCTCGGCGATGGCCGCGCGCACCGACCTTGTCATCGGCATTACGCTCGAACCCCCGCATCTCGACCCGACCGCGGGTGCCGCCGCGGCAATCGACGAGGTACTCTATGCCAATGTCTTCGAGGGCCTGACCCGCATCGGCCCGAACGGCGAGGTGCTGCCCGATCTCGCGGAAAGCTGGAGCATTTCCGACGACGGCAAGGTCTACATTTTCAAGCTGCATACCGGCGTGAAATTCCATGACGGCACCGACTTCAACGCCGACGACGTGAAATTCTCGCTCGACCGTGCCCGCGCCGAAAATTCCGTCAACGCGCAAAAGGGCCTGTTTGCCGCCATCGACAAGGTCGAGGTTGTCGATCCCGCGACGGTAAAGGTCACGCTGAAGAACCCGCAAGGCTCGTTCCTCTACAATATGGGCTGGGGCGACGCGGTTATCGTGGCGCCTGAGACAGCCGACACCAACAAGGAAAAGCCTGTTGGCACCGGCCCATTCAAGTTCCAGAACTGGGCCAAGGGCTCATCGATCACGCTGGTCAAGTCGGACAATTACTGGGGCGCCCCGGTATTCCTCGACAAGGCCGAGTTCCGCATCATTCCGGATGCCGCCGCCGCCGTTCCGGCGCTGCTTTCCGGCGACGTTCAGGCCTTTCCGTTCTTCGACCCCGACAGCGTCGCCCAGGTCAAGGACGACCCACGCTTCAAGGTGGTGATCGGCTCGACCGAGGGTGAAACCATCCTGTCGATCAACAACAAGAAGCCGCCGTTCGACAAGCTACAGGTCAGGCAGGCGATTTCCTTTGCGCTCGATCGCAAGGCGATCATCGACGGCGCCTCGGCCGGCCTCGGCGTGCCGATCGGCTCGCACATGTCGCCCGCCAGCAAGGCCTATGTCGACCTCACCGGCCTCTATCCGCACAATGTGGAGAAGGCCAAGGAATTGCTGAAGGAAGCCGGCCTGGAGAATGGCTTCAAGGCGACGCTCAAGCTGCCGCCGCCCTCCTACGCGCGGCTCGGTGGCGAGATCATCGCCTCCGAGCTTCGCGAAATCGGCGTCGATCTCGAGATCATACCGGTTGAATGGGCGCAATGGCTGGACCAGGTCTTCACCAAGAAGGATTACGACCTGACCATCGTTTCCCATACCGAGCCCAACGACATCGATATCTATTCGCGTAAGGACTATTACTTCAATTACGACAATCCGGCCTTCGACAAGATCATCGAGGAGCTGAACCTTACCTCCGATGAGGCCAAGCGCACGACGCTGCTCGGCGAGGCGCAGAAGGTCCTGGCAGATGACGCCGTGGTCGGCTTCCTGTACGAATTGCCGAAGGTCGGCGTCTGGGACGCCAAACTGCAGGGCCTGTGGGAAAACGCCCCGATCCAGGCCAACGACCTGACCAAGGTGAAGTGGACGGATTGAGGCGCTGACAGAAGGGGCGAAAGTTGCACTCCGTCATACCCCCCTCTGTCCTGCCGGACATCTCCCCCTCAAGCGGGGAGACTGGCCGTTTCCACGCTGCCACTGCCCTTGCAACGCCAGTGGTTAGCGAAGAGGGCTCAATCTCCCCGCTTGAGGGGGAGATGTCCGGCACAGAGGGTGGGCGGGAACGCAAGCTTCGCCCGGTTTCTGCGTTCGCCAACACAGCGGTTCCTCAACGTCCATGACCGCCTACCTCCTCAAGCGGCTCGCCATCGCCGTCGTCACGCTGGTTCTGGCCTCGATGGTGGTCTTTGCCGTGCTGGAAATCATTCCCGGCGACCCGGCGCGGCTGATGCTTGGCCTGAACGCCAGCGCCGACCAGATCGAATTGCTGCGCAACCAGATGGGTCTCAACGCTCCCGTCGTGCTGCGCTATCTGCATTGGGCCGGCGGCTTGCTGAGCCTCGATTTCGGCCGTTCCTACACCTATTCGGTGCCGGTCATCGATCTGGTCCGTGAGCGCCTCGTCGTCTCGCTGCCGCTGGCACTGATGGCGCTGGCGCTGTCCACCATCATTGCCATTCCGGTCGGACTGTTTTCCGCCAGCCGGCACGGCCGGGCCGGCGACACGATCGCGATGGGTGCCGCCCAGCTTGGCGTCGCCGTGCCCAATTTCTGGTTTGCGCTCATGCTGATTTATCTGTTCGCCGTCTGGCTGCGGCTGGTGCCGGGCGGCGGCTTTCCCGGCTGGAGCGCCGGCGTCTGGCCGGCACTGAAATCGCTGCTTCTGCCGGCGGTCGCCCTCGCTCTGCCACAGGCGGCGATCCTCGCCCGGGTCACCCGCTCGGCGCTGATCGAAGTGCTGAACGAGGACTACATCCGAACCGCCCGCGCCAAGGGCCTGCCCTATCGCCTTGTCTTGTGGCGGCATGCGCTGCGCAACGCCATGATCCCGGTGGTCACCATTCTAGGCCTGCAATTCGCTTTCCTGCTTGCCGGCACCATCATCATCGAGAACGTCTTCTACTTGCCCGGCCTCGGCCGGCTGGTGTTCCAGGCGATCAATCAGCGTGACCTGATCGTGGTCGAGAGCGTCGTCATGTTGCTGGTCGCGGCGGTCATCATCGTCAATTTCGTTGTCGATCTCTCCTATGCGGTGGTCGATCCGCGCCTGAGAGGCCGGCAATGACGCTGCACATCGACATCCCCGACGAGAACCTTGCCGGCATCCTGGCCAAGGCGTTTCGAAACCGTTCGTTCCTCGCCGGCTTCGTCGTCACCGCACTGGTGGCGGCGGTCGCGATCTTGTCCTTCTTCTGGACGCCTTACGATGTCACCAATCTGGTCATTTCCGACAAGACCCAGGCGCCGTCGCTGGCGCACTGGTTCGGCACCGACCATTTCGGTCGCGACATCCTGTCGATGATCATGGTTGGCGCCCGCAACTCGATTGCCGTGGCGCTGGTGGCGGTCGGCATCGGCATGGGCGTCGGCGTACCGCTCGGCGCCTTTGCCGCGGCGCGCGGCGGCTTCGCCGACGACGTGCTGATGCGGTTGAACGATTTGGTCTTCGCCTTTCCGGCGCTGCTTTCGGCAATTATGATCACCGCCATCTTCGGGCCGGGCGCGTTCAACGCCATCATTGCCATTGGCATCTTCAACATCCCGGTGTTCGCGCGCGTCGCCCGGGCCGGCGCCCTGGCGATCTGGCCGCGCGAATTCATCCTCGCCGCCCGCGCCGCCGGCAAGAGCAGGACGCTGATCAGCATCGAACATGTGCTGCCCAACATCGCCACGCTGCTGCTGGTACAAGGCACCATCCAGTTCGCGCTGGGCATATTGGCCGAAGCCGGGCTTTCCTATGTCGGGCTGGGCACCCAGCCGCCGATGCCGAGCTGGGGCCGCATGCTGTTCGACGCCCAGACTCGCATGGTGGTGGCGCCCTGGATGGCGATCTTTCCGGGCATGGCGATCGTCGTCACCGTGCTTGGCCTGAACCTGCTTGGCGACGGCATTGCCGACATTCTCGATCCGAAATCGCGGCGGCAGCGATGAGCCTGCTCGAAATCGAGAAGCTGTCGCTGACCATCGGCAGCACCCGTATCCTCAGAGACATCGAACTTTCCGTCGCGCCGGGCGAAGTGATGGGGCTGGTCGGCGAATCCGGCTCCGGCAAGTCGATGACGGCGCTCACCGTCATGCAGCTTCTGCCCTGGGCAGCGCATACCAGCGGACGCATCACCTTCGACGGCATCGACATCCTTGCCGCCAGCGAGGACCAGATGTGCGCGCTGCGCGGCGACGACATCGGCATGGTGTTCCAGGAGCCAATGACGGCGCTCAATCCGGTCAAAACCATCGGCGAGCAGGTCGCCGAGGGTATTCGCTGGCACACCAGGGCGAGCCGCGCCGACGCCGAGGAACGGGCGCGAAAAATGCTGGACCGGGTCGGCCTGCCGGCAGCACAATTCCCGCTCTCGCGTTATCCGCACGAACTCTCCGGCGGCCAGCGCCAGCGCGTCGTCATCGCCATCGCCTGTGCGCTGAAGCCCAAGCTGCTGATCGCCGACGAGCCGACGACCGCGCTCGACGTGGTGCTGCAGGCGCAGATTCTCGACCTGCTGCGCGACCTCGTAGCGGAAAACCGCATGGGTCTTCTGCTGATCTCGCACGACCTCGCAGTGGTGACCGAGATGGCGGACCGCATCATCATCCTGCGCCATGGCGAGGTGATGGAGGCCGGCGATACCGCGCGCACGCTGTCCGAACAACTTCATCCCTACACGCGACAGCTGGCGCAGGCCTCCATGCATGTGCCGGCGCGGGCCCGCACACATGACAGCGGATCGGCCAAACCGCTGCTTCAGGTAGAGAACGTAACGCGGGATTATCCGGGACGGCGCACCTCCCTGTTGAAACGCGCGGCTCCAATCCGCGCCGTCGACGATGTCTCCTTTGCGATGGCGCCCGGCCAGTCGGTGGCGCTCGTCGGCCGTTCCGGCTGCGGCAAGTCGACGCTCGCCCGCATGGTCCTGGCGCTGGACGGGCCGACATCGGGAGCGATCCGCTTCCGCGGCGATACCCTCACCGGCAAGAGCGAGGCGGAGCTGAAGCCGGCACGGCGCAACATGCAGGTCGTGTTCCAGGACCCGTATGGTTCGTTCGACCCACGCCAGAAGGTCGAAAGATTGGTGGCCGAGCCGCTGCATGTGCTGGAGAAGAAGCCGGCGCCCGCCGCACGGCGCGAGATGGTGGCGCATGCGCTACACGAGGTCGGCCTCTCGCCAGGCGACATGGACAAATATCCGCACGAGTTTTCGGGCGGCCAGCGTCAGCGCCTGTCGATCGCCCGCGCCATCATCACCCGGCCGAAGCTGGTCGTCGCCGATGAGCCGGTCTCGGCGCTCGACGTCTCGATCCGCGCCCAGATCCTCGATTTGTTCGCGGAGCTCAACCAGAAGCTTGGTATCGCCTATCTGTTCATCACCCATGATCTGACCGTCGCCCGCGCCATCACCGACGAAGTGATGGTCATGCATGACGGCAAGATCGTCGAGCGCGGCAGGACAAGCGAAGTGCTCGACCACCCGCAATCCGCAGCGGCCAAGGCGTTGGTCGCCGCCGCTCCAGATTTGCACCGGGCAATCGCGAAAAGGCTGCAGGAACAGGGGTGAGCGGCGACCGTTAGCCTTGCGGCTTCACCACATCGGCAGGGCTGATTTCAAGCAGGTCGAGGGTGCGGCGTAGCAGCTGCATCTCACTCCCGGCAAGTTGCGAATCGGCCTTGGCGATCTCGGCCATATGGCGGGCGAGCAGCTTGCGCCGTTCGACATCGAGGTCGCGGAACTGCGCGATGGCCTGCGAGCCGTTGGTCTCGTAGCCGAATTCGTTGAGGTATTCGATGACGCTGTCGACGCTGGTTTCGGGAATGCCGAAGGCGTCCCTGCAGATACGCCTGAAGGCGGTCATTTCGCTTTCGCTGACCGACCCATCGGCCAGTATCATGCGGAACAGCATCAGTAGCTCCGCCGACAGCACCGGATCGTCCGCCACCTTGCGCACGCCGGGGCCGCCGTCGAAAATCGAGCGTATCTGGTCCAGCAATCCCATCGCCATCAGCCCCTTCCGATTCGTTCGGAAGGTAGCGCGGAATCGGCCTGGCGCAAACGGGGATGCGCGTGCTGGAGCCGCATGTTTTCTCGCCGGAAAGCTGCAAGCCGCTGCGCTCATTGGTGTGTGACCGTGCGACTGATACTATGCCGCTGTACGAATCATGTTGAGGAGGGACGGACATGAATCTCAGTGCACCTACCCAGCTTATTTTTATCATATCCCTTGTCATCGCCATCATCGGCGTTCTCGCCGCGCTTGGCGTTCTTGCGTTTATCCCTTTGGCTTCCGTGTGGATTGTCGTCATCGCCTACATCGTGCTGGCCGCCGGCTGTCTGATGCGCGGCGCTTAACACGTCCAGACAATTCGGAATCTCAGGCAACTCGCAATCTCAGGCAACTCGGGGCGCCCGGCCAAAAGCCGGGCGCTTTTGATTCTGCAGGATGGTCTGTTAGAATTCCTGGACCAGGGAAAGCACAATGCCCACCAGCGAAGACGGCAGCCGCCACGACGGCCCGGAGCTCGATCGGTTCGAGATGGTGCGGCGCGCGCCGAGCCATCGGCTTCAGGGCGCCGTCACTGACATGTGCGGCTTTCGCGAAACCATGCCAGGCCATTTCCGCGCGATCGAATATGCCTCGCTGACCGTGCCGCTGGTCATCAGCTTTGCCGAACCCTTTGCCATCGGGCTCGGCAGGAACCCCAGCGACAATGACCGCTTCGCCAGTTTTGCCGCCGGCCTTTATGCCGGGCCGGTGGTGATCGAATCCTTCGGCGGCGCCTGCTGTGTGCAGATCAATTTCACTCCGCTCGGCGCTCGTCGCTTCTTCGGCCGCCCGATGAGCGAACTGACCGACCGCATGGTCGGCCTGGATGACGTGCTCGGCGTCGAAGGCATCGCGCTTCGCGAAAGGCTTGGCAATGCGCCGGATTGGAGCTCACGCTTTGCCATCGCCGAGGCCTTCGTCGGCGATCGGTTGGCAACCGCAGACCGCACTCAGGCCGAAATGGTCTGGGCCCATGAGAAGATCGTCTCGACGCGTGGGCGGACCCGCATCTCGACGCTGGCCGAAAAGCTTGGCTGGAGCCGCAAGCATCTTGCCGGAAAATTTTCGGACGCAGTCGGCACCGGCCCAAAAACGCTGTCGCGCATCGTCCGTTTCAACCATGCGCTTGGCCTGTCGAGACAGGCCAACAGTGATTGGGCCGACATCGCCGCCGACTGCGGCTATGCCGACCAGGCGCATCTGGTGCGCGAGTTCCGCGACCTCGCAGGCGTCACGCCGACCACTGTCGCCGCGAGGTAACATTTCTTCAAGACGCGCAACCAGCCTTCGCCCAGACTGGGTTGATCGACCAACCCGCTGAAGGAGATCAGTCATGCCGAACATCACCGAGCCACCGCGGTTTTATCCGGCGCTGCGCTACAGGAATGCCGGCAGGATGATCGATTGGCTGTGCGAGGCCTTCGGCTTTAGCGTTCGCGCCCGCTATGGCGAAGGCGACGTGGTGCACCATGCCGAACTCGCTTTCGGCTGCTCGATCATCATGCTCGGCACGGCCCGCGACGATGCCTATGGCAAGATGGTCGGCGCGCCCGGTTCGGGCGGTGGCAAGTCGATCTACGTTGCGGTCGCTGACGCAGATGCGGCATACGCGCGGGCAAAGACCGCTGGCGCCCAGATTCTGGAAGAACTCACCGACCGCGACTATGGCAGCCGCGAATTCATCTGCCGCGATCCGGAAGGCAATGTCTGGTCGTTCGGCACCTACTGGCCGAAGGCTGACGAGCCCGCCAGCTAACGCGCCAGCCCAAAGATGGCGTCGCAGTCGAGGTGGGTTTCCAGCTCGGCGGCGATCTCGTCCAGTGCCCGTTCGACCTCGGCGCGGTAGTCGATGCCGCCGCCCTTGACGCCGAGGCTTTCGAGGAATTTCGCCCGGAAGGAATCGGCGGAAAACAGCCCGTGCATATAGGTGCCCAGCACCTTGCCGTCGGCCGAGATAGCGCCGTCATCGATGCCGTTGATAACGGCGGACGGCCGCAGCGTGTCCGGACCGGTGGTGCGGCCGAGATGGATTTCGTAGCCCTCGAGCGGCAGATCGAACGGCACCGAGCGCGCGCTGACATTGCGCACCGTCTTTTCCGGCTCCATCACCGTTTCGACGTCGAGCAGCCCGAGGCCTTGCGTCTCGGTAACGCTGCCCTCGATACCATCGGGATCGCGCACGACATGGCCGAGCATCTGGAAGCCGCCGCAGATGCCCACGATATGGCCACCGCGTTTCCTGTGCGCGGCAAGGTCGCGGTCCCAGCCGTTCTCGCGGAATTTCAGGAGATCGCCGATCGTCGACTTCGAGCCGGGAATGACCACCAGCCCTGCATCCTGCGGCAGGCGCTGGCCAGGCGGCACGAACACCACCTCGACCTGCGGTTCGGCCTTGAGCGGGTCGAGATCGTCGAAATTGGCGATGCGCGAGAGCACCGGCACGGCGATCTTCAGCGCGCGCTTCTCACCGGACGCCAACCGTTCGAGCACGACGGAGTCTTCCGACGGCAGCCGCGCCGCCGCCTTCAGCCACGGCACCACGCCAAAGCAGCGCCAGCCGGTGAATTTTTCGATCGCCTCGATGCCATCGTCGAACAGCGAGACATCGCCGCGGAACTTGTTGATGAGATAGCCGACGATCATGCGCCGGTCCTCGTCCGGCAGGATCAGGTGGGTGCCGGCGACCGAGGCGATGACGCCGCCGCGATCGATATCGCCGACCAGGATCACCGGCACGCCGGCGCGCGTCGCAAAGCCCATATTGGCAATGTCGCGGCTCCTGAGGTTGATCTCGGCCGGCGATCCCGCGCCCTCGACAATGACCAGGTCCGCGCCCTCGCCGACCGTCGCCCAGGAGTCCAGCACCGCATCCATCAGCCGGCCCTTCAGCGCCTGATAGTCGCGCGCCCGCGCCTCGCCGAACACCTTGCCCTGCACCACGACTTGGGCGCCGACATCGGTCTGCGGCTTGAGGAGCACCGGGTTCATGTGGATGGTCGGCGGCACGCCGCAGGCGATCGCCTGCAGCCATTGGGCGCGGCCGATTTCACCGCCGCCTGAAGCGCCTGGGATATCGGCGACAGCGGCGTTGTTCGACATGTTCTGCGGCTTGAACGGCCGAACTTTCAAGCCGCGCTTCTTCGCCGCGCGGCAGAGGCCGGCGACGAGCACCGTCTTGCCGACATCGGAACCCGTGCCCTGCAGCATGATCGCCTTGGCCATATCAGTCCCTGCCCTGCGCAACGGTTGCGGTGATCGTCGACTTGGCTGCCAGTGGCCCGCCGCGCCAGAGATAGAGCGCCAGCAGCGGCTCCTTGCCGGTGCGCATGGCGTGGCTGACGTCAGAGGCATGGTGGATCACCTCGCCCGGCGCTCGAAGGCGAAAACCGCCATCGCCCATGCGCCATTCGGTGCCGCCGGTCAGCGGGATGTAGATCTCCTCCGCGACATGGTGGTGATCGGGGTAGACGATGTCGGGTCCAAGGATCAGCAGGCCGGCCGCGACCTCTTCATTGACGAAATAGCCGCGCGTACCGAACACCTCCAGCCAGCCGTAATTGTCGATGAAAACCTTGCCGAAATCCGCTTCGCCATAGGTCTGGCCCCAGCGCAGATCGCCGCGACGCACCGCAACCAGCCGCGCCAGCGGCTTGGCCGCAACGGGAGCGAGTTCGACGATACGGTCGAGCTGGACGAGACAAGGCAGTGCATGCGGTTCGAGCGGCCGGCTTGGCATGTCCCAGCCGATCCGGGCCACGGCGTCGCGCACCAGCGCATCGTCGAACGTCTGGAGATAGGCATGGAAGCATCCAAGCAGTTCGTCGAATGTTGTCGTCACACTTTGCTCCAAAGCGCATTCGCGCACAGCGGCTGCGCAGACGGGTCGGGTTGCGCGGCGGCATCATTGGTCTAGATTGAACGGCGCGCAAAGCCAAAAACGACAGGCCAGCAGGCCGGAAACGTCAGGGAGCACGCCATGGACGCCGCTGTCGATGCTGGCACCAGCCAGTTCGAACTCAACGAGGACCAGCGCGCCATCCAGGAGATGGCCGAGGCCTTCGCCGCCGACCGTGTGGCGCCGAACGCACTCGACTGGGATCGCAACAAGTATTTCCCCGCCGACGTGATCCGCGAGACGGGCCCGCTCGGCCTTGGAGGCATATATGTCCGCGAGGATGTCGGCGGCTCGGGGCTCGGCCGACTCGACGCCGTGCTGATCTTCGAGGCGCTTTCGCGGGCCGATCCGGCGTTTTCCGCCTTCATCTCTATCCACAATATGGCGGCATCGATGATCGACCGCTTCGGCAGCGACGAACAGCGCCGGCGCTTCCTGCCGAAGCTGACCTCAATGGAATGGCTGGCAAGCTATTGCCTGACCGAGCCCGGATCGGGCTCGGATGCGGCGGCGCTGAAGACGCGCGCGACAAAGAGCGGCGGCGACTATGTGCTGAACGGCGCCAAGCAGTTTATCTCCGGTGCCGGCGACAGCGACCTCTATGTCGTCATGGCGCGCACCGGCGCCGACGGGCCGAAAGGCATTTCCACCTTCGTCGTGCCGAACGATGCGCCGGGCCTTTCTTTCGGCGCCAACGAGCACAAGATGGGCTGGCACATGCAGTCGACGCGCCAGGTCGTCTTCGAGGACTGCAAGGTGCCGGCGGAAAATCTTCTGTCTGCAGAAGGCGCCGGCTTCGGCATCGCCATGGCCGGGCTTGACGGCGGCCGGTTGAACATCGCCGCCTGCTCGCTCGGGGGCGCGCAATCGGCACTCGACAAGGCGCTCGCTTACACGGCCGAGCGCAAGGCTTTCGGCTCGAAGATCAACCAGTTCCAGGCGCTGCAGTTCAAGCTTGCGGACATGGAGACCGAATTGCAGGTAGCGCGCGTCTTCCTCTACACCGCCGCCTCGAAGCTCGACCGCAACACGCCGGATGCCTCAAAATGGTCGGCGATGGCGAAGCGCTTCGTCACCGACACCGGCTTCAATGTCGCCAACGACGCCCTGCAGCTGCACGGCGGCTATGGTTATCTGCACGATTACGGCATCGAGAAGCTGGTGCGCGACCTGCGTGTCCACCAGATTCTCGAAGGCACCAACGAGATCATGCGCGTCATCATCGCTCGCGCGCTGATTGGACGGTAGAGAATTTAGTGAGTAGTGAGTAGTGAGTGGTGAATGGTGAATGGTGAACAAATCATATAGAACATGACTAACCCATGATCCCTGATGACTATTCACTATTCACTATTCACTATTCACTATTCACCACCCCACCCACGGAGCGCCATCATGACCACCATCGCCTTCATCGGCCTCGGCAATATGGGCAATCCGATGGCCGCCAACCTGGTCAAGGCCGGGTATGCCGTGCACGGCTTCGACCTGGTGCCGGAGAACCTCGTCATCGCCAGGGAACACGGCGTCGTCATCATGGCCAACGCCGTTGCAGCGGTGAAAGACGCCGATGCGGTCATCACCATGCTGCCAGCCGGTAAGCATGTTCTGTCGGTTTACGCAGACATAGTGTCCAAGGCAAAAAAAGGCGCGCTGTTCATCGATTCCTCGACCATCGATGTCGAGTCGGCTCGAAAGGCCCATACCATCGCCGCCAAGCACGGGTTGCTGTCGATCGACGCGCCAGTCTCCGGCGGCACGGGCGGTGCGGCGGCCGGCACGCTGACCTTCATGGCCGGCGGTTCGAAGGATGCCTTCGCCAAGGCCGAACCAATCCTCAAGCCGATGGCCGGCCGCATAGTTCATTGCGGCGACGACGGCGCCGGACAGGCGGCGAAGATCTGCAACAACATGATTTTGGGCATTTCGATGATCGGTGTTGCCGAGGCCTTCGTGCTGGCGGAAAAGCTCGGCCTGTCGCACCAGGCGCTGTTCGACGTCGCCTCGACCTCGTCCGGCCAGTGCTGGTCGCTGACCACCTATTGCCCGGTGCCCGGCCCGGTGCCGACATCGCCCGCCAACAATGGCTATAAGCCTGGCTTCGCGGCGGCACTGATGCTGAAGGACCTGAAACTGTCGCAGGAGGCCGCACAGAGCGTCGGTGCAGCAACGCCGCTCGGCGCCGAGGCAGCTCAGCTCTATGCGCTGTTCAACGCACAGGGGAATGCCGGTGCCGATTTTTCCGGCATCATTAATTTCCTCCGTGGTAACCCCGCGTAAGCTCCAAGTTCACAGGTTTTCGATCTGCCCAAAGCGGAAAGTCGGCAAATTTAGGTTTGCTTAAGCTCTTGCTAACCCTGCAGTAACGATATGCGTTTAAAACGGATTGCGAGGCGGACATCCGCCCGGCGCTCCGGATCAGGTCTCGCGTACCGGAGCCCGTAAGTTTCGCCTTTAGTTTCGCAAGTGTATTGTTGGCGAAGCGCCGTGCGTATCTGGCAAAGCCGCGTTCCGATGGAGCGCGGTTTTTGCGTCTCGCTTCCTCGCCCGGCAAGCGCTCGGTCGATCGCCGGGCGTCCGACATGGAGCGCCCGGCGGTCGTTCACCGCTTGCGCAGATCTGCTTCGGCCAGATCGAGCGCCTTTGCGATACGATCGCAGGCCATGTCGATCGTCTCGCGCGTCCAGATCAGCGGCGGCGACAGGATCATCGTGTCGCCGGTGGCGCGCAGCATCATGCCCTGGGCAATTGCGTGGTCGCGAACGGTCACCGCCGCGTTGCCGGCCGGCAGGAAGCGTTCCTTGGTTGCCTTGTCCTTGACGATCTCGATCGCTCCCATCAGCCCGAACGAGCGCACCTCGCCGACCAGATCGTGCTCGCCGAGACGTTCCTGCAAAGCCCTGGCGAAGTAAGGCCCGGTGTCGTTCCTGACGCGCTCGACCAGCCCCTCGCGCTCGATGATCTCGAGGTTCTTCAGCGCCACCGCGCAGGCCACCGGGTGCCCGGCATAGGTGTAGCCGTGATAGAATTCACCGCCCTTTTCGACCAGCGTCGCCGCGATGCGGTCGCCGACCAGCAGCGCCGACAGCGGCTGATAGCCAGAGGTCAGCGCCTTGGCCGTGGTGATGGTGTCGGGCTCGACATCGAAGGCTTGTGCCGCGAACCACTCGCCGGTGCGGCCGTAGCCGGTGATGACCTCGTCCAGCATCAGCAGGACGTCGTATTTGCGGCAGATGCGCTGCACTTCCGGCCAATAGCTCATCGGCGGGATCTTCACCCCGCCTGCCCCCATCACCGGTTCGCCGATGAAGGCGGCCACCTTGTCGGCGCCAGCTTCGAGGATCGCGTCCTCGACCGCTTTTGCCGCGCGCAGGCCGAAATCATGGTCGCTTTCGCCGGGCAGTGCGAGCTCATAGGCATAGGGCATCATTACATGGACGATGTTGGGCACGGCGCCGCCGAGCTGCTTGTGCATCAAATCCATGCCGCCGAGCGAGGCGCCGGCGATGGTCGAGCCGTGATAGCCCATCTTGCGCGAGATGATGCGGTTCTTCTCCGGTTTGCCTTCCAGCACCCAATAGTGACGGACCAGGCGCAGCGCCGTGTCGTTGGCCTCCGAACCGGACGAGCCGTAGAACACCTGGTTGATGTGCCTTGGCGCGATCTCCGCCAGCTTTTTCGACAGCAGAACCGGCGTCGGCGTCGAGCATTTGAAGAAGGAGTTGTAGTAGGGCAATTCCTTCATCTGGGCGTAGGCGGCGTCGGCCAGCTCGTCGCGGCCATAGCCGACATTGACGCACCACAGCCCTGCCATGCCGTCGAGGATTTCCGTCCCTTCGGAATCGTAGATGAACGGCCCGTTGGCGCGAGTGATGATCCGCGAGCCGGTCTCGCGCATCTCTTTGTGGTCGGTGAACGGATGAAGGTGATGCGCGGCATCGATCTGCTGAAGCTGCTTCAGCGAATAATTCTGGTAGGTCATGTCTGATCTTTCCTCTTGAACCAATCCGGCAGCTTTTGCGCCGGGGCGGATTCGTCAGAGGACAGCGGGCGGCGAATAGCCGATGCGGGCGCACAGCCGCAACAGCTCGGCGCGAAGCGTGCGCGGCGACGGCGTCACCGCGACCCCAAATGCGCAACCCGATTTCGCCAGCCGAGCCATGCATGTACCTTAGGCTGCCTCGAGCCCTCAGTTCAAGCCGTGCCGGTCAAGCGACGCCGGTCAATTGGTGCCAGTCAATTGGTGCCAGTTAGGGCCCGCTGCAGGAAGACATATTTCATCGCCGCCTGGGCTGCTTGCGGCCGCCGATCGCCGCGTCCGCCATGGCCGCCCTCGGTCTCCTCGAAGAACAGCGTCTTGCCGTGGCCGGCCGCCTGCAGCCGTGCCGCCATCTTGCGCGCGTGCCCGGGATGGACGCGATCGTCGGCGGTCGAGGTCGTCAGCAACACCGGCGGATAGGCTGCGTCCGTGTCTACATGCTGGTACGGCGAATAGGCGGCGAGCCAGGCTGCCTCTTCCGGCTTCGCCGGATCGCCATACTCGGCCATCCACGACGCGCCGGGCGGCAGTTCGGTGTAGCGCAGCATATCGAGCAGCGGCACCTCGATGATCACGGCACCGAACAATTCCGGGTGCTGGGTCAGCGAGACGCCGGTCAGCAAGCCACCATTCGATCCGCCTTGGATGCCCAGCGTGGCGGGCGTAGCGATGCCGCGCTTCACCAGATCTTGCGCGACCGCGGCGAAGTCGTCGAAGGCATTCTGGCGATTGGCCTTGAGCGCCGCCTGATGCCAGTTCGGGCCGAACTCGCCGCCGCCGCGTATGTTGGCCTGCACATAGGCATTGCCCTTCTCCAGCCACAGCCTGCCGCGCACGCCGGCATAGCCGGGCAGCAGCGGCACTTCGAAGCCGCCATAGCCGTAAAGCAATGTCGGCACGGGTCCATGCAAGTCGCGCCTCCTGACGACGAAGTACGGGATCATCGTGCCATCCTTCGAGCGCGCTTCGAACTGTTCGGAGACCAGCGACGACGCATCGAAACGCGCCGGCTGCGACTTCACCGTTGCGAGGCCCGCGGCGTTGTCGTCCGACCAGATGATCGAGCTCGGCGTCAGGAAATCGGTGAAGGAGAAGGAGACGCTGGAACCGAAATGCTCGGCATGGCTGATGCCGACATTGCCGTTTTCGGGCAAAGCCACGGGCTTGAACTCCCAGCCGCTGTCGCTGCGCTTGCCGGCGACGACCTTGCCGCGCACATTGTCCATCAAATTGATGAACAGCCGGTCCTGCGTGCGGGCAATACCGGCGATCGAGACACGATGCGCCGGCTCGAGCACGGTATCGAGGGATCCGAATAGCCCGGTTTCGATCCAGCGCTCGAAATCGAGTGAATAGAGCCCGTCGGGCTTGCATAGCGTGCCGTCCGGCGCCGTCCATGGCGTACGCACGCCGAAGACAAGCTGGCCCTTGAACACCGCTGTATCGGTGACGTCGTCCGGCAGCGGGATGCGCCTGTTTTCGCCCGATGGCAGCCGCAGGAAACTGTGCGAGGCGAAGAAGTCGATGGTCCGGGCGAGGAAGACATGACGCTTGTCGCCGTCGAATTCGACGGACCCGCCGGCGGCAAGATCCTGCTTCAGCGCCTCAAAGATCGGCATCGCCTCGTTCAGTGGCGTGCCGCGCCGCCAAAGCTTGACCACGCGCGGATAACCGGACTGGGTCTTGTCGTCCTCCTCGAAGGCGGCGGAAACGATAACCGTGTCCTCGTCCAGCCAGCTAAAGCTCGACTTCGAGGCAGGAGCACGAAAGCCGCCATCGACGAAGGACCTGCTTTCGATATCGAATTCGCGCATCTCGCTGGCATCGCCGCCATCCGGCGACAGGCTGAGCAGGCAGCGGCTGAAGTCGGGATAAAGTCGGCTGGCGCCGCTGAACACCCATTTCACTCCCTCTTTCGCCGCCAGGCTGTCGAAGTCGATGATCGTCTGCCATTCCGGCTTGTCGGTCTTGTAGGACGCGACCGTGGTGCGCCGCCAGAGGCCGAGTACGTTCGTTCGGTCCTGCCAGAAATTATAGACATAGCCGTTGATAGCGGCCCCGACGGCGATGTTATCCTCGGCCGTCATCAGGTCGAGCGCCGTCTGGAACGACGTCTGATAGGACGGATCACCCTGCAGCTCCCCGACCGTGATCGCATTTTGGCGATGCACCCAGTCGAGCGCCTGCTTGCCCCTCCTGTCCTCCAGCCAGAGAAACGGGTCTTCGGCCGCCGAACCCGGCTGGCCCTTGGTATTCGATTTGGTCATGAGGTCTCCGGTTGAGTCGGGCGGCGGCATAGCCAAGATCGACATGGGGCCGCTTATATTCAAGTCGTTCGTCAGAAACGGCGGCTTTCTGGCATTCACGCCATCCGTCTTCGAATGACCGTTACAACTGCCAGCGCCAGGCAAATGGCACCGAGCGTCATTGGCAGGCCGCCGGCGCCAACAACATCCATGGCGCTGCCCGCCAGCGGCGGCACGGCGATGCCGCCGATGCCCCACATCAAAGAGAAGGCGGCATTGCCGGCGACCAGTGCCGAGCCGGTGAACCGCTCGCCGAGCTCGATGATCGACATCGTGTAGATACCGTACGAAACCGCACCCCAGACGAAGACGCACGGCCAGATCAGCGGCGTCTCGATGAGAACCGGCAGCAGCGCGCATCCCAGCACCGTCATCGAAACACAGATGAACCGCACCAGCCGCGCCGTCAGTCGTTCCGCCAACAGGCCGAGCGGCACCTGCATAGCGATATTGCCGGCGATCATCACTGACAGCAGCGCCGACATGTGCGCTTCCGCAATGCCATAATGTGTTCCGTAGACCGGCAGCAAGGCGAGCACCGCCTGTTCGAAACCGGCGGCCACAATCACCGCCGACAACAGCAGCCACGCCTGCGGCACGAACCCCAGCACCGAAACCCGGTGCCCGCTCTCGTCGACCTTGGGCAGCCGTGCCAGCACCGAGGCGAGGCAGGCGCCGCAAAACAGGAATGCGCCGATGCCGACCAGAAACGGCGGCCATCCCACGGTGCCGACCGCAAGCAGGCACAGCGGCCCCGCCGCAAAGCCCGCCGAAATGATGGTCGAATAGATGCCCATGACGCGGCCGCGGCGTGCCGGCGGCGCCAGTGCGATCACCCAGACTTCGCTCAGCACGTAGAGCGGGTTGGTGACGGCGCCGATCAAAAAGCGCAGCGGAAACCACAGATAGACGTTTTGGGTCCAGCCGATCAGCGCCAGCACCAGCGCGGAAAGTGCCGCGCAAGTAAGCGCGGTGCGCCCTGCCCCGAAACGCCGCGCCAGCGCCGGAACCAGCGGCGACGAGACGATGAAGCCGATCGGCGTCATTGCCGCCGACAGGCCGATTATGGCCGGCGAGACACCCTGGCGCTGCAGGATGAAGCTCAACAGCGGATAGCTCAGCCCTTGCGCGATGGCGAACACCGAGACGGTGGCGATCACGCCGGTGATCGCCGCCCATTGCCCTATTTCGCCGCTGCTTTGTACCGCCCGGTCCATGATGCAGGATTAGCGTTTCGGTTCCGTCGCGGTAAGCACCGGCAAGGAAAACCGCTTGCGCCAGCCGGAACGCGATCAAGAGGCTGGCGATCCAGCCGGCTGCCCCCAGGGCATGTCGCTTCCCTCGCCCTAGTGGTCGCCGCCTCCGCAATGGCCGGACGGCCGGCGGTCCATTATGCCGCCGCATTGCCGCAGCGTACGAGGACTCTTATGACCGCCGCCCTTCAGCCCGCCGAACCGGCACTGGCAAACGACCGCGCCCGTCGCGGCGGCCGCGCGGGGAAGCGTGCCGGCGGATCGACGACGTTTGAGCAGCCGCCGTTTCGGCAGTTGAAGAACCCGCTGACGCCGACCCGGCTGGTTTCCGACGACGAGCTGGAATCAATTCACCTCGCCTCTCTGCGCGTGCTGCGGGAAATCGGCGTCGACGTGCTGCATGACGAAGCCCGGCGCATCATGAAGGCGCATGGCGCCGATGTCCGCGAAGGCAGCGAGCGGGTGCGCTTCGACAGCGACATGATCCTGGAACTGGTAGCGCACTGCCCGCCGGAATTCACCATCCACGCCCGCAACCCGGCGCACAATGTGCGCTTTGGTGGCGATAATCTGATCATCTCGATGATGGCGTCGGCACCCAATTGCTCAGACGTCGACCGCGGCCGCCGGCCAGGCAACCAGCAGGACTACCGCAACTTCCTCAAGCTTGCGCAGATGCACAACATATTGAACTGCACGGGCGGGTACCCGGTCGAGCCGATCGACATCCATCCGTCCGTGCGCCACCTCGAATGCATCCGTGACCTCGCCACGCTGACCGACAAGATGTTCCACATCTATTCGCTCGGTAAGGAGCGCAACGTCGACGGCATCGAGATCACCAGGATCGCGCGCGGCATCAGCCATGAGCAGTTGCTCGCAGAGCCGTCGGTATTCACCATCATCAACACCAATTCGCCGCTCAAGCTCGACGTGCCGATGATGGAAGGTATCATCCAGATGTCGAGCAAGGGCCAGGTGGTCATCGTGACGCCCTTCACCCTGTCCGGCGCCATGGCGCCGGTGACGATTGCCGGCGCGCTGGTGCAACAGAATGCCGAGGCGCTGTCCGGCATCGCCTTTGCGCAGATGGTGCGCAAGGGCGCGCCTGTCGGCTACGGCGGCTTCACCTCGAATGTCGATATGAAGTCCGGCGCGCCGGCCTTCGGCACGCCGGAATATATGAAGGCGCAGCTGGTCGGCGGGCAGCTCGCCCGCCGCTACAACATCCCCTACCGCACCTCCAACACCTGCGCCGCTAACACGGTCGACGCGCAAGCCGCCTATGAAAGCGTGTTCTCGCTGTGGGGCGCCATTCAGGGTGGCGGCAATCTGATGATGCATGCGGCCGGCTGGCTCGAAGGCGGCCTGCGCTGTTCCTACGAAAAGACCATCCTCGATATAGACCTGTTGCAGATGGTCGCCGAGTTCCTGACGCCGCTCGATCTTTCCGAGGAAGCGCTGGGTTTCGACGCCATCCAGTCGGTCGGCCCCGGCGGCCATTTCTTCGGCACCCAGCACACGCAGGACCGCTACAAGACCGCGTTTTACGCGCCAATCATTTCCGACTGGCGCAATTTCGAGAGTTGGGTTGAGGCCGGATCGCCGACCGCACTCGAAAAGGCCAATCGCGTGTGGAAGGAACGGCTGGCGTCCTATGAAGAGCCTTATATGGACCCGGCAATCCGCGAGGAGCTCAACGCTTTCGTCGACAAGCGCCGGGCCGAAGGCGGCGCGCCGACCGATTTCTGATCATCTGATGAGTAGTCGACCCCCACTCCGTCTTGATGGCAGGCTGGCCGAAAACATCGCCGTATTCGACCTCCGCTTTGTTTTCGCGCCCCGCTCACTCGATTCAATCTCTTCAAAAACGGAATTATCTTAATGAAATCTCATGCAAAATCGGTTGTCATCGGCGGCGGGGTCGTTGGCTGCTCGGTGCTCTATCATCTGGCCAAAGCTGGCTGGACCGACATCCTGCTGATCGAGCGTTCGGAGCTCACCTCCGGCTCGTCCTGGCATGCGGCGGGCGGCTTCCATACGCTGAACGGCGATCCCAACGTCGCCAAGCTGCAGGCCTATACGGTGCAGCTTTACAAGGAGATCGAGGAGATTTCCGGCCAATCCTGCTCGCTGCACCTGACCGGCGGCGTGATGATGGCCGATACGCCCGAGCGCATGGACTTCCTGCGGCTCGCCCACGCCAAGGGCCGCTATCTCGGCATGGACACAGAACTGATCACGCCGTCCGAGGCGAAGGCGATGTTCCCGCTGATGGACGAGACGAATTTCGTCGGCGCCATGTGGGATCCGGTCGAGGGCCACCTCGATCCTTCCGGCACCACCCACGCCTATGCCAAGGCCGCCAGGAAGCTGGGCGCCGAGATCGTGCTGCGCAACCGCGTCGTCGAACTGACGCAGGAGGTCGACGGCACCTGGAACGTCGTCACCGAGCAAGGCACGGTCAAAGCCGAGCATGTCGTCAACTGCGGCGGCCTGTGGGCGCGTGAGATCGGTCGCATGGTCGGCGTCGAACTGCCGGTGCTGGCCATGGAGCACATGTATCTCCTGACCGAGCCGATGCCGGAGGTCGAGGAATTCAACAAGTCGACCGGCCGCGAGATGATCGGCGTGCTCGATTTCAAGGGCGAGATCTATACCCGCCAGGAGCGCAACGGCATCCTGCTCGGTACCTATGAAAAGGCCTGCAAGCCGTGGTCGCCGGTCAACACGCCGTGGGATTTCGGCCACGAGCTGCTGCAGCCCGACATCGACCGCATCGCGCCGTCGCTTGAGATCGGCTTCAAGCATTTCCCCGGCATCGAGAAGGCCGGCATCAAGCAGATCATCAATGGTCCCTTCACCTTCGCGCTGGACGGCAACCCGCTGGTCGGTCCGGTGCAGGGCCTGACCAATTTCTGGTGCGCCTGCGCCGTCATGGCCGGCTTCAGCCAGGGCGGCGGCGTCGGCCTGGCGCTGTCGAACTGGATGGTCCATGGCGACCCCGGCTTCGACGTCTGGGGCATGGACGTGGCCCGCTTCGGCGAATGGGCAACGCTGCGCTACACCAACGCAAAGGTGCGCGAAAACTATTCGCGCCGTTTCTCCATCCGCTTTCCCAACGAGGAATTGCCGGCGGCAAGACCGGCGCAGACGACCCCGCTTTACGACACCATGCTCGCCAATAACGCCGTCATGGGCGACAGCTGGGGTCTCGAAACCCCGCTCTGGTTCGCGCCGAAAGGCTCGGAGGCGAAGGACGTCGTGTCCTTCCACCGCTCCAATGATTTCGGCCCGATCGGCGAGGAGGTGCGCGCCACCCGCGAGAAGGTCGGCGTCACCGAGATCGCCAACTTTGCCAAATACGAAGTCTCCGGACCAGGGGCCGAGGACTTCCTCAACCGGCTGATGACCAATCGCATGCCGAAGACCGGCCGCATCGTGCTGACGCCGATGCTGAACGAGTTCGGCCGGCTGATCGGCGACTTCACCATCGCCAAGGCGGGCGAAGAACGCTTCATGATCTGGGGTTCTTCGGCAGCGCAGAAATACCACATGCGCTGGTTCGAGAAGCATCTGCCGAAGGATGGCCCAAGGGCGTCAGAGGTGCGCATCCACCGCTTCGACCAGACGCTGGTCGGCCTCTCCATCGCCGGGCCGAAATCGCGTGACCTGCTGCAGAAACTGGTCGATGTCGACATCTCGACCAAGGCCTTCCGCTTCATGGATTTCCGCGAGATGGCGGTCGGCGGCGCGCCCTGCATGGTCAACCGCATCACCTACACCGGCGACCTCGGCTATGAGATCTGGATGGCGCCCGCCTACCAGCGCCTGGTCTACAAGGCGATCAAGGAGGCTGGCGAAGAGTTTGGCCTTATCGATTTCGGCATGCGGGCTTTGCTCTCGATGCGCCTTGAGAAGAACTTCCCGACCTGGTTCCGCGAGCTACGTCCGATCTACGGACCATTCGAAGGCTCGATGGACCGCTTCATCAAGCTGGAGAAGAACGATTTCATCGGCCGGGAGGCGGCAGCCAGGGAACAGGCGGCAGGGCCGAAGCTGCGCCGCGTTTCCTTCATCGTCGATGCCGCGGATGCCGACGTCATGGGCGACGAGCCGATCTGGGCCAAAGTCGGCGGCAAGGATTACGGCACCGTGGAAAAGCCGCATGGCTACGGTGCACCGCGCTTCGACGCGGGCGGCAAGGAAGTGCGCGGCTCGAACGCCGCCGAAGGCGCGTCTGCCGTGCGCGGCATTGTCGACGGCGACTGGCGCGTGGTCGGCTGGATCACCTCCGGCGGCTATGCGCATTATGTCGAGAAGTCGATGGCGCAAGGCTATGTACCGGCAGCGCTTGCCGAGAACGAGAGCGCCGGCCTGTTCGAGATCGAAATCCTTGGCCACCGGCGTCCCGCACGCATCAATGTCGAACCGCCGTTCGATCCGAGCGGCGAAAGGATGAGGACGTAGGCGCAGCCAGCCGGTCGCATTGTGCGGAGCATGCTCTTCATGCTAGCGCAGCCGGCAACACTCTGCTGGCAAGGGCGATGAGATTTCATTGAAGTACAATCTGAGATGGGCCGAGTGGCTGGCCGAGGGACGGATCGGCCCGTTCCCGGCGGCGATCGTCACGGTCGCGGCTTACTTCGCCTTGCAGACCATCATACTGTCCCTATTGAGCTCTTGGGCGGGAACCGGCGTCGGCATCGATGATGCGGAGCAGCTGATCTATATACCGTATCTCTGGGCTGGATATGGCGGCTCGCAACCACCCCTCTACACCTGGATCAACTGGCTGGCCGCGCATGTTTTCGGCACCAGTATCTTCACGCTGAAGCTCGTCAAATACTCCGTGCTGTTCCTCGCCGCCTGCAGCGTGTTCGCCGCCATGCGGCGGTTCGGCTACACCAAAGCGACAGCGGCGGCGGCCATGTTCGGTCTGTTTACGATCCCGCAGATCGTCTGGGAATCGCAGCGCGCCTTGTCGCATTCCGTCGCCGTCGTCGCCTTCTGCTCGCTGCTCCTGCTTGCCATGGCCTATCTTCTCGAGCGGCGAAGCATGGGCGCCTATGCGGCGTTTGGCTTGGCCACGGCGGCTGCAATTCTTGCCAAATATAATGATGTCTTTCTCGTGGTGGCCCTTGTTGCGGCAGTGCTGTCGCTGCGCGAATGGCGCAGCGTAATCCTCGATCCGAAGTTCGCCATCAGCATAGCGGTCGCGATATTGGTGCTGGCGCCAACCACCTATTGGAGCCTCATGCATCCCGCCGATTTATTGTCGAGAGGCGAGAAGTTCGGAATAGACTCGCACCGAGGGCGCATGGCGGCGGCTTTTGTCGGTGCCGGCAAGTTTATCATGGGAACCTTCAATTTCGCGGTCTTGCCGGTGCTCGTTTCCGCGCTGGCTTTCGGGCTGGCCGGGTTTCGTTTCTCCGAGTGGCACCCGAAAGGTCCGGCTCGGGAAATTCTGTTGCGGCGTGCCTTGGCGCTCGGCTTGGCCATGCTTGCAATACTTGTACTGGCCACCGGCGTGACAGTGGTCAAGGACCGCTGGCTGCTACCTGTCCTGTTCATGTTGCCGCTGGCCATCGTCGCCACTATGGAACGGCTGGCACCGCACGGCAGGAATGCGCAGCTCCTGGTAATCGCGGCTGGAGCGATCATCGCCGTGCTCCTCGCGCCCGCCACCTGGTACGTCCAGATAAACGGGACCAGTGGTCTGTCGCGGATGATCCGCGTGGATTACCCCGCCCTCTATCGCCAACTGACTGCGGACGGACCGGTCAAAACCGCAATATCTGATGGTGCATGGGTCGGAAACCTGCGGCTGGTCGACGAAAAACTGGTCGCACTTGACCAGGAAGTGCCTAATTTCGAAATGCTGATGCAGGAGCCGGCCGTACTCGTCTGGCTTGACCGCGACGATCCGCGTCCGGTCATTTTGGAGCAGCTCAAAGCGGCCGGCTATGAGCCGGACGGCCAGCCGCGGCAAATGATGGTTCCGCTGTTGCGTGGAACCGACAAGTCCACCCGTCCCGGCGCCTATGTAAGATTGAAGAGAATGGCGGTGGGAGGAGCCACAGCGCCAAAAGAAAGCGTTAGCGGAGGAGCCGAGGGTGGACAGGAACCCGACTGACCGGCCCCGTCATCACCGCAAGATCATGCCGTTCGAGCCGGACGGCTCGAACGATGTGCTGCGCAAAAAATCGCGGCTGAAGGCCGCTGAACTCAACCAGCATGCGCTGGGCTATGGAGCGCTGGCGGAAGCCGAATGGCAGGCGGCGGGAATTGCTGCCCCTGACCTGCCCGCCATGCGCCGATACCGGCTCGAGCGCATCCGCGCCGAGCTGAAGCGCCGCGACTATGCGGGAGCCTTGCTCTACGATCCGGTCAACATCCGCTATGCGACGGATGCGACCAACATGCAGCTCTGGGTCGCACACAATCGGACCAGGCACTGTTTCGTCGCCACCGATGGCCCGGTGGTGCTGTTCGACTATTTCTCCTGCGAGCACCTCTCCGACCATTCCGGCGTCGTCGACGAGGTGCGGCCGGCGGTGTCGTGGGCTTACCTCTACAGCGGCGAGCTGACCGGTCAAAAAGTCCGCCGCTGGGCAGCCGGCATCGCCGAGCTGGTATTGGAACACGGCGGGGGCAATCGCCGCATCGCAGTCGACCACATCAATCCCGAGGGCATCGAAGAGCTCGCCCGTCTCGGCATCTGGGCGGGCAATGGCGAGGCGGTGATGGAAAATGCGCGGCTAATAAAATCACCCGACGAGATCCTTGCTATGCGCCGGGCGATCGTCGCTTGCGAGGCGGCGATGGGCGAGATGGAGCAGGCGCTGAGGCCTGGCATCTCCGAGAACGAATTATGGGCCGAACTCCATCGCGGCAACATCGCGCGCGGCGGCGAATGGATCGAAACCCGGCTCCTGTCGTCAGGTCCGCGCACCAATCCATGGTTTCAGGAGTGTTCGTCGCGGACGATCGAGGCCGGCGAGCTCGTCGCTTTCGACACCGACCTGATCGGTCCTTACGGCTTCTGCGCCGACCTTTCGCGCACTTGGCTTTGCGGTGACGCGCCGCCCTCGCAGGAGCAGCGCGACCTGTTCCGAATCGCCGCCGACCAGATCGCCCACAACACGGAGCTGATGCGGCCGGGCGTATCGTTCCGCGACCTCGTCGAGCGCTCGTCAGTGCCGCCGGGGGACTGCTTCCCGGCCCGTTACGGGGTGCTCTATCACGGCGTCGGTCTTGCCGACGAATACCCGACCTTGCCGCATGCTAGCGACTGGACCGACGACACACCCGACGGAGTGCTCGAACCTGGCATGGTGCTGTGCGTCGAGAGCTATATCGGCCGGCTTGGCGGCTACGAAGGCGTCAAGATCGAGGAACAGATCCTGATCACCGAGTCCGGCAATGAGAAGCTTTCGACCTACCCGCTCGACAATCGGCTGCTTGGCGGCTGCTAATGCATGCCCCACAAAAGCATGCCGTCGGGCTTGACCCGAGGGTGTGCGGCAGTTTTGCGACAACGACATGCATAAACAGGAATCTAAAGTGCTCGCATGAGGCCGACCGAACGCGACGCGGTTATGTGAGCGCTGCGATCGCCTCGCGCATTGTGGTGACGATCGTTTCCGGCGTTGTCCTGGCCGTGATGAACGGCAAGCCTTTGCGACGCCTTGTCCAGCCGACGACCGTCACCTTCTGCGCCGCAGGCTCGAAACGCTGCGCCAGCGCCCAGCTCTCGCAGTCGATCGCCGCGACGTCGGCCCTGCCCTCGGCAACGGCAACGATCGAAGCACGGTGCCCACAGCTTTCGCTCAGCGCGGAAAAGATGTCCAGACTCTCGCCCAATGCTTGCAGGTCGCGAGTTGGCGCGATGATGCCCGACATGGAATCCAGGCTGTTAAAGGTGAAACGCTGGCCGCGCAGCAGATCGAGCGGAATGACGGCACCGCCGTCGGCCGGCGACCTTGCCTGCGGTGCCTCGCCCGCTCTCATGATGAGGGCGCTCGAATAGAGTTCGCCCTGTCCACCCTCGAAGGCATCGTAACGCGGCTGACCGACGAGCTGGACACGTTGCGACAGGCCGAGTTCCATCGGTCCCCAACAGGTTTGCGCAAGGAGCAGCGCCGGGTGCAGCCAGAGCCGGTGAAAATCCAGCTCGTCCGGCGGCAATGTCGCCGGATCTGGCGCGACGGGTTTTCCCTGATCGTCTCGGATACCGCCAGGCACTGGAGGCAAATCGCCATTGCGGCGGATGATCGTCTCCGGCGCATCGATGCCTCTTTGTCTGAAAGTATCGCGCAACCGCGCCCATTGCGCGTCGACCTCGTCCCGCGCTTCCGGCCAGTCATACATCGGCAAAGCCGCAATGAATTCGCTCATGTCGGGGATTTGACCGTTATGCGGGGAAATTGACAAGTTCAGGAAAGCGTCGTCCGCGCGGAACCGCCTGCAACAACGCAAGAATCACTCTTTCGGCGGCTCGGCGGGTACCGGTGCGCTGCCAAGCCCATTGAGGCTGCGTGCCCTGACACGCGGCTTGAATGCGCGTCCCGGTTCCGGCATGCGCCGCAGCACGGGATGGACGACCGGCTCCTTCGCCTTGAAGGCATAGGCCTTGAGCAACGCGAAATAGTTCGGATAGGCGTAGCCATTGTTCATCCGCAGCCACTCGTCGCGGCGGTCGCGAAACAGCTTCGGCAGCCTGTACCAGGCCACCGTCGGACTCTTATGATGGACGAAATGCAGATTGTTGTTGAGGAACAGGAAGGACAGCGGCGAGCGCTCGACGATGATCGTGCGGCCTTCCGGATGTTCCGACCATTGGTGCTCGGCGTAGGTGCGGATCGAAATCAGCGATTGTCCCAGCCATACCGGCACCAGAACGTAAAGCCACAACGGCATGCCGAAGCCGAACTGCACGATGGGCAGCACGATGGCGAGGCCGATCGCGTGCAGCAGCCAGGCCTTGCGGACGACCTTGTCGCCCGCGGCAACCTGCCTGGCGTCGTCGATGAAGAACCCTATGCAGGAAAGCCACGGGCCCAGCACGAAACGGCCGAGCATTGTGTTGTTGATCTTCAGCAGGAATTTCATCGCCGACGGCAGTCCCTCGTGCTGCCAGAGCGCCTTGTAATAGCTTTCGGGATCGTCGAGCGGATCGGTCAGGCGCTCGTCTGCATGGTGGCGCAGGTGAATGGTCTTGAACCGGCGAAACGGCCAGACAAGACCAATCGGCAGGAACACAAACGCTTCGTTGAGCCGCGCGTTCCGGGTTGGATGGCCGTGCAGGACCTCGTGCATCAGTGAGGATTGCAGCGCCGTAATCAGGGTCAGAAAGACGAGTGCCAGTAGCGGGTAGGATGGCCAGAGCAGAAAGCCGGCAGCGAGCCAGCCGCCGTAGCAGAGAAGTGCGAGAAACACGGTCGGCCATTCGATGGCCGCTGCGCCGTGTCGCCTGTTACCCATGCTCGTCATGCTATCGACCACTGCCTTCCAGTCGCCGGAACCCGATTTGATTCCTGACAGCATTGTGTCAGGAGCGTTGCATCGCTGCAACGCGATAAAGCGCACAAACTGTTGCGATTGCGCATTTTCAGCTGCAGATGTTATCTGTTGTAAACAAGCTCGTAGATTCGTTTGCGCTCGAAACGCCATATAGACCGCTTCGGCGCAAATTTTTGCTCACTTCAGGGAGAGTAGAGATTTGGACAAACGCGACCTGTCGACGATCTTTCGCGAGCGCCTGAAAATGCTCTTGACAAGGTCCGATTTGAACCAATCAGCGTTCGCCGGTGCGGTTGGCATCGACCGTTCGGCACTGTCGCAGCTGCTCTCCGGCGGCTCGACCCGCCTTCCCCGTGCTGAAACGCTGCTTAACATCGCCGCCGAATTCAAAGTCTCGCTCGACTGGCTGCTCGGCCTCAGCCACGACGAGGGCGTCACCGGTGAAATCCGCGAGAGCCTTGAGATCGAGGAGGCGCCGGACGGCTTCGACCGCACGCTGCTGGCTCGCTGGCATGCCGAGGCGGCGGGAACGAAAATCCGCTACGTGCCGGCCGGCATTCCCGATCTTCTGCGCACCGAGGCGCTTGTCGACTATGAAGCCGTCATCGCCAACAAGAGCCGCGAGGCACAGGCCGGCGAAACGCAGTATCGCATCGACTACAACCGACGGCCCGAAACCGACATGGAAGTCTGTATGCCGCGCCACACGCTGGAGATCTTCGCGCGCGGGCTGGGCGTGTGGGACCGCTTTCCGGAGGCCGACCGCCACCAGCAACTCCTGCACATGGCGACACTGCTCGACGACCTCTATCCCACCTTCCGCCTGTTTCTCTATGACGGGCGGATGCGCTATTCGATCCCCTACACGATCTTCGGACCTTATCGCGCTGCCATTTACGTCGGCGACATGTATCTGGTGCTGAACGCCACGCAGCCGATCCGCATCCTGACCAGCCATTTCGACAATCTGATCCGTGCCGCGGACGTCAACGCGCATGAGGCGGCCAGCTTCACACGAAAGCTGGCGGAGATGCGATTTTGACCGGTTGTTTCCCGCACCGACATTGACGTCACATAAAGAATTCTTTATATCGTTATCTCAATAATTCTCCGGGAAGGCGTATTCCACAATGACCAATCCGATCGACGCGCTGCTTGCCGAAAAGGGCGTCCTGCTCGCCGATGGCGCCACCGGCACCAATCTGTTCGCCATGGGCCTTGAGGCCGGCGAGGCTCCCGAGCTCTTGAACGAGACCGCTCCCGACACCGTCACCAGCCTGCACCAAAACTTCGTCGATGCCGGCGCCGACATCATCCTGACCAACTCTTTTGGCGGCACCCGCCATCGGCTCAAGCTGCACCATGCGCAGGACCGGGTCTATGCGCTGAACAGGCGCGCCGCCGAGATCGCAAGCGCCGTTGCAAAAAAAGCCGGCCGCAAGGTGATCGTGGCCGGCTCAGTCGGCCCGACCGGCGAGCTGCTGGTACCGCTCGGCGCCATGACCTATGACGAGGCGGTCGAGGCCTTTGCCGAGCAGATCGAAGGCCTGAAGGCGGGCGGCGCCGAAGTCGCCTGGATCGAGACCATGTCGGCGCCCGACGAGATCCGCGCCGCCGCCGAAGCCGCCATCCGCGTCGGCCTGCCGTATACCTATACCGGTTCCTTCGACACCGCCGGGCGTACCATGATGGGGTTGCTGCCAAAGGACATTCACGGCGTTGTCGATGGCCTGTCGCAGACCCCGCTCGGTGTCGGCGCCAATTGCGGCGTCGGCGCCTCCGATATTCTCGCTTCGCTGCTCGACATGACCGAGGCGAAGCCGGAGGCAACGGTGATCGTAAAGGGCAATTGCGGCATCCCCGAATTTCGCGGTGCCGAGATCTACTATTCCGGCACACCCGAGCTGATGGCCGACTACGTGCGCCTAGCCGTCGATGCCGGCGCCAAGATCGTCGGCGGCTGCTGCGGTACCTCGTTCCAACACCTTGCCGCCATGCGCAAGGCGCTCGATGCGCACACCAAGTCGGATCGCCCGACCGTCGAGCAGATCGTCGAACGCATCGGCCCGATGCGCAACAAGCAGGCTACGGTCAACGTCGCCGAGACCAGCGAAGCCCGCCGCGAGCGGCGCCGTGGACGCGCCTGACGGCTTCAGCTGTTCGCTGTTTTGCTCTAGCGGCACCAATGCGAAGTCCTGGCGAGACGCGGCCTGTCGCAGCATTTCGTCATCACCGCAACCTATTAGCGCGGAACGGCGCTGACTGGTTATCAATTCTACTTGCCTTTCGCATAGACGTCTTGAATATTTCCGTCTCGATCATATCGAAAGCCAAATATAATGTCAGGCCTAAATTCGAAAACAGTACTACCGTCGGCTGAAACACGATATGCCCCATCCGGCATAGACGATTTCACTTCCGCCAAGCAAACGGCATTAATGCGATCGGGCAGCCGATCCTTAATCAATTTTGTCGCTTCAATGAGGTTTGCTACACCATTGTGGTAAAAATTCTCAGGATTTTGCATATAGTCGATTGCCGCCAGGATTTGATTTTTACTCTTGTCGCACATTGAGGCGCTCCTTGCCTCTTCCAAGCAGGCTATGCTGACTAAGATCGCGGTACCAAAGCCAAGAAAGATACGGCGCAAGTATATTGGGTCCATGCCTCGATACCTCATTCATTAACAACTGGATCGAAGAGATATGATAAAACCCGCAGGCAGTTGTTGTCTTGGACAATCGGTCTTCGCGTTTGAAGCACGAGAACTCAAATCGATCAACAGCCTGAACCTAAGCGCATGTCTCCGAAATTGGAACCGGAGCGGCGCTTGTAGAAAAAAGGCCGGCAAGGTTTCCCTCGCCGGCCTGCCTCACCCGCCCGTAGGCCGGCTCCCCCTATCAGAACGATCCCATCTGAAAGAACCCGGCCGTCATTGCCACTACCGGTTGCCGCCGAGCGCCGAGGCAAGGCGCACAAGCGAGAGGAACTCGGACCGGTATCCAAATGGGTCGGCTCCTCTGGCGGCGGTGGCAATCTGCATGATCTTGTCGTAGCCGAACTTCGCGGTCGCATCCTCGTCGCGCAGCTTCTGGCCGAAGGCAGCAACGGCAACGGAGAAACGCTGGTCGGTGCTGGCCTGGTCGAACGACGCCACCTCGTTGGCTGACGTCACTGGCGTGGTGATCAGCTTCGAAGTGTCCTCGTTCGGCAGCTTGTAGCGGATCTTGACGAAGGCATATTCGTCGGCATTGGCAACACCGCCATTGTTCACCGAGGCCTGGCCATAGCGCAGTTGATCAATCTGTTCGCCGCCGCTGCCCTTAGGCGTGATTTCGTAGATCGCTGTGACCGAATGGCCTGAGCCGATCTCGCCGGCGTCGACCCGGTCATTGTTGAAATCCTCGCGATTCAAGGCGCGGGTCTCGTAGCCGATCAGCCGGTACTCCGAAACCTTGTTCGGGTTGAACTCGACCTGGATCTTCACGTCCTTGGCGATGGTGAACAGTGTCGAGGAGGCATCCTCGACCAGTACCTTCTCGGCCTCCGCCAACGTATCGATATAGGCAGCGGTGCCATTGCCGTTCTGGGCGATGGTCTGCATCATCTGATCGTTCAGATTGTCGCGGCCGAAGCCGAACACCGACAGGAATACGCCTGTCTTGCGCTCCTTTTCGATCAGCCGCTTCAGATCGTCGTCGTCGGTCTGGCCGACATTGAAATCACCGTCGGTGGCGAGCATCACCCGATTGATGCCGTCCTTGACGAAGGATTTCTGCGCCAGCCGGTAGGCTTGCCTGATGCCGGCCTCGCCTGCCGTCGAGCCGCCGGATGTCAGATTCTCGATGGCAGCGAGGATCTTGTCCTTTTCCGAAGCCTTGGTGGGCTCCAGCACGGTACCGGCATCGCCCGCATAGGTGACGATCGAGACGGTGTCGTCAGGTCTCAGCTTGTTGACCAGCAGTCGGAAGGCCGACTGCAGGAGCGGCAGCTTGTCCTGCTCGTTCATCGAGCCCGACACATCGATCAGGAAGACCAGATTGGCCTTGGGCTGCTCGGCCGGCTTCACGTCGAAGCCCTTGATGGCGACGTGCATCAGCTTGGTGTGCTCGTTCCATGGCGTCGGCATGACGCTGACGGTCGAGTTGAACGGCGCCGAGGCGGAGTCCGGTCCCTTCCAGTCATAGGGGAAGTAGTTGACCATCTCCTCGACGCGCACCGTATCGGCTTGCGGAATAAAACCTTCCTTCAGCGAGCGCCGCACGAAGGAATAGGAAGCGGTGTCGACATCGATAGAGAACGTCGAGACCGGATCTTCCAGTGCGGCATGCACCGGATTGGTCTTGAAATTCTCGATGCGATCGCGGTTTTCCTCTTGCGGCAGCATCTGGTCTGCCGGCGCAGCGGCAGGCTGCTGTGCCATCAGCTTGGGCTCGGCGACCGTGCCAGGCATGCGTCCGACCCGCGCGCCGCCATCGACGGCCGGAGCCGCGGTGCTGGTGCCGCCATTCAGCACAAACTCGCCACTCTGCGCCGGTTCGGGAGCATTGCGGGTGAGCACGTCCTGCTGGGTCAACCCGCCGACTGCGGTCGATTCCGCTTTCGGCGGCGATGTCGGCGCCACAAGCGCCTCGCCGGCGTTACGGCTTTGGCTGTCGGCGTCCGCCTTCTTCTGCTTGTCTGCTTCGGCCACGACCGACGGTTTGACGGTCGCCGGCTTGTCGGCCAGTGTCTCGGTGATCTTATCGTCCCCGCCGAATTCGGGCCCGCTGAATTTGGATTCCCCAAGCATGTACATGGCAGCGTATCCGGCGATCGGCAGGGCAACGAGCCCGGCGATGGCCGGCGTGGCGAAGAGTTTCTTTTGCATGATTTCGCTCCAGAGCCTTTGTGCTCGCTCTGTGAGACGAAGCCCGCTTGCCGATCCTTGGGCGGCCGGTAAAGTTTTTTCTTCCATGTCATAGGCGCGCAGCGCGGCCTGGAGGGCACGCGCCTTTGCGTCCGCGTCCGGCGCCGGTGCCGCGATGTCGCGCAGTTTGTTGAGTTCGTTGTCGTCGACCATGGTCACACTTCCCCGGCTGAACGCATCAGCGTCTTCAGCCGTTTCTTCGCTTCATGGATGTGCCAGGAAACCGTCGTCTCCGAGATCGCCATCGCCTCGGCGGCGGCTGCATGGCTCAGCCCTTCGCCATAAACCAGCAGCACCGCATCGCGCTGCTTGTCCGGCAGCTTGCGCACCGCTGCCCAGAGCGCCTCGGCCGGGTCTTCCGGCTCAGCCGAGATTTCCCCCGAAATCAGGACATAGGCGCCATAGGCATCGGTCTTGACCGTCTCGCGGGCGGTCTTGCGCATCATGTCACGCGCTGCATTCAGCGTCATGGCGTAGAGCCATGTCGTGAAGGCGCCGCTGCCATGATAGTCGCGGATCGCCCGGCCAAGCCGGACGCAGACTTCCTGGGCGATATCCTCGGCGTCGGCCTTTTTCCCGCACCAGCGATAGGCGGCGCGATAGACGAAACCGTAGTGCCTTTCGAGCAACTTGCCGAAAGCACCCCGATCTCCGCCCTTCGCCCGCCCGATCAGTTCAGCGTCGGAGGCTTCGCTTTCGTCCAGCATCATCGCCATCATTGCCTGTTGGACGAAGGCTAATGGCTGTTCCTTGGGGCGATGGAAAGAATTTTCTGGCGCGCCGTCACGTCGTAACGGTTGGCGTGCCCTGACCGAGCGTCTCCGCGAACAGCGTCGTCAGCCGCTTCCATTGGCGCTCGGCGCCGGCTGCATCGAAGGCGCTGTGGTCCGGCACGCACCAGCCGTGCGCCATGCCGGCATAGTTCTCGATGACATGGTCTGCCTCGGCCGCGCGCAGCGCTTCGGCCAGCCGCGCGGCTTGCGCGGGCGGAAAGCTGCGATCAGTGCCGGCCGTACCGATATAAACCCTTGCCTTGAGCGAAGCGGCCTGCCGGTGCGGACTGTCGGCAGCGTCACCAGCCAGATTGCCGCCGTGGAAACTGGCCGCCGCGACGATGCGGCCGGGATAGCTGGCCGCTGCGTTCAGCGCCCGCGCTCCACCCATGCAGTGGCCGACAATGCCGACCGGCCCGACGTGCGATAGATACCGGCGGTGACCGTCGCCGCAAGCTGTAGTGAGGCGATCTGCTTCAAGATTTCGTGCGGCATTCGGCGACGCTACAGACGCGCGAATGCTGCCATGTGAAAGGCCTGAACTTCGGCCGGATAGCGATAGTCGGTGCCGTAAGGACAGGCGTTGCGATCAAGGCAGCCGCCGGTCCGGCAGGGCGCGCCGTTTTGCCCGCGCACATGGGCCAGACAGGTTTCATGTGCAAAACCATCCGCAGAATAAGCCTCTACCGGACAGGATTTCAGGCAAGGTTTTTCCAGACATGTATCGCAAAGGTGAATCATGTCGCGGGGTTCTTGGAGCGCAATTTCGTCTTCGAACAGCAGCGCGCCGCGATAGGCATGCCAGAGCCCATATTGCGGATGCATGAGAATGCCGAGCGGTGACGGCTTCAGCCCCTCCGCACGCATCGCCCATTGCTGGAATGGCAGATAAGGCCTGTCGGACGGCGACACCGCGCGCGCCCCGAATCTTCCGGCCACCGCGCCGATCACTTCGCGCGACCATCTGTCGAGCGGATCGTCGATCGGCTGTGACTGTTTCTCCAGCCAGCGCATGAAGTGCGGCCAAGGTGCGGCACCCGCCTGGCCCACCAGCAGGACGGATTTGGCGGTAGTGCCGGAGAGATCGGAAGGCGCCTTCTCAGCGCCTGCAAAATTGAAGCCGCCGCGAAGCACGAGACCGTGTGCGGAAAGTGCCGCCGCGATGGTTTCGACCATGCTGCGCTCGAGGATCATCCCTTCTTGTCCGGGTCGGAGAAGGCGCTCCGCCAGACTTCCTTGTGGATGATGTTGGCGACTTTAGCCCCGCCTGATTCGGGCTCCTTTCAGGTGAAGGCGTCGGCCATCGACGCCTTCTTCCTGGCAATGAAGTCCTTCAGCCCGTCGTCGATACCCGGATCGAGATGCGGCGCCTCGTAGCTTTCCAGCCAGCGGCGGGCGAGCTCGTTGGCGCGCTGCGGCGCGGTTTTTTCGCCTTCGGCCAGCCATTGCTCGTAAGAATTGTTGTCGGCGATGTTGGAGCGGTAGAACGCGGTCTGGAAATTGGCCTGGGTGTGGTCGCAGCCGAGATAGTGGCTGCCCGGGCCAACCTGGCGGATGGCGTCCATCGCCTGGCCGTTTTCCGACAGGTCGACGCCTTGGGAGAACTTCTGCGTCATGCCGAGCTGGTCGATATCCATCATGAACTTTTCGTAGCAGGAGGCGAGACCGCCCTCGAGCCAGCCGGCCGAATGCAGCACGAAATTGGTGCCGGCGAGGATCGTCGAGTTCAGCGTGTTGGCGCTCTCGTAGGCGGCCTGCGCATCGGGGATTTTTGAAGCACAGAGCGAACCGCCGGTGCGGAACGGCAGGCCGAGCCTGCGGGCAAGCTGTGCGGCGCCATACGAGACCAGCGACGGCTCCGGCGTGCCGAAAGTCGGCGCGCCCGACTGCATCGAGATCGACGAGGCGAAGGTGCCGAACAGAACCGGCGCACCCGGCCGGATCAGTTGTGTGAACGATGCACCGGCCAGAACCTCGGCCAAAACCTGTGTCAGCGTGCCGGCGACCGTCACCGGGCTCATCGCACCGGCAAGGATGAACGGCGTGACGATACAGGCCTGATTGTGGCGCGAATAGACCTTCAGCGCTCCCAGCATGGTCTCGTCGAAGACCATCGGCGAGTTGGCATTGATCAGGCTGGTCAGCACCGTGTTGTTCTCGACGAAATCGTCACCAAACACGATCTTGGCCATCGCCACCGTATCTTCGGCGCGCTCGGGCGCGGTCACCGAGCCCATGAACGGCTTGTCCGAATATTTGATATGGCTGTAGACCATATCGAGATGCCGTTTGTTGACCGGCACATCGACCGGCTCGCAAACCGTGCCGCCCGAATGGTGGATCGACGGCGCCATATAGGCGAGTTTTACGAAATTCCGGAAATCCTCGATCGTCGCATAGCGCCTGACGCCGTCGAGATCGCGCACGAAGGGCGGTCCATAGACTGGCGCGAACACTGTCGCGTTGCCGCCGATCTGCACCGAGCGCTCGCCGTTGCGAGCGTGCTGGGTGTAGACGGACGGAGCGGTCTTCAACAGCGAGCGGCAGAGGCCCTTGGGGAAATGCACCCGCTCGCCCTTGACGTCGGCGCCCGCCTCTTTCCAAAGCTTTAGCGCCTCGGCGTCGTCGCGGAAGATGATGCCGATCTCCTCCAGCACCGTGTCGGTGTTCTTTTCGATCAGCGCCAGCCCTTCCTCGTCCAGCACTTCATAGACGTTGATCTTGCGCTTGATATAGGTGAGCTGTGTGCCGGGGCCGCCGCCCGAACGTGCAGCCCGTCGGGCTGCGGCGCCACCGCTGGCAGCGCGTCCGCGCCGCGCGTTTGACGCTTCCTGATCGACCGGCGCGTTCTCACTCATAATCGTTCTTCCCTGGCTTTCGTTCTGGCCTTGATTTACTCCGGCCGGGCTCTTGTACCGGCCTGAAATCCGTTTGCGGCCGCATATTGCGGTCTCTGGCCGGATCGTAGCCATGCACCCTATTCGAAACGGCCCGCCAGCGCCAACGCCTGTCGCAAAATCGACAAGAATTCCAAGAGATTTACGGTCGCTTTCGTTTTGCGGGAAGTCGCAAATCAGCTATGGACAACCGGCCCATGCGGGTTAGGTATTGGCGCGATATTTTTAAGCTGCCGCGATAGTTGTAGCCGGCAAGGAGCCTGAGAAAAAATGGCCGACGACGAGATCATCCTTTCGGAACTCTCCGACGACGAGTTGGTGCAGCAGATGCACGACGATCTTTATGACGGGTTGAAGGAAGAAATCGAGGAAGGCACCAATATCCTTCTCGAACGCGGCTGGGCGCCTTACAAGGTGTTGACCGAAGCTCTGGTCGAAGGCATGCGCATCGTCGGTGAGGATTTCCGCGATGGCATCCTGTTCGTTCCCGAAGTGCTGCTGTCGGCGAACGCGATGAAGGCCGGCATGTTCATCCTGCGTCCGCTGCTTGTCGCCACTGGCGCACCAAAGCAGGGCAAGATGGTGATCGGCACCGTCAAGGGCGACATCCACGATATCGGCAAGAACCTGGTCGGCATGATGATGGAAGGCGCCGGCTTCGATGTCATTGACCTCGGCATCAACAATGCGGTCGAAAAATATCTCGATGCTATCGAAAAGCACCAGCCCGACATCATCGGCATGTCAGCGCTACTGACGACGACCATGCCTTACATGAAGGTCGTCATCGATACGATGAAGGAAAAGGGCATTCGCGACGACTATGTTGTGCTGGTCGGCGGTGCGCCGCTCAACGAGGAATTCGGCAAAGCCGTCGGTGCCGACGCCTATTGCCGCGACGCCGCGGTGGCAGTCGAGACCGCCAAGGACTTCATGAAGCGCAAGCACAACGTCCGCGCTTCGGCGTGAGTCAATAAGTCCGGCACCAACGAGAAAAGCCGCGCCTTGCAGTGCGGCTTTTTTATTCCCAAATGTTTAGAGCCGTGCGGATCAGGGTTTCTTGACGGTATCGTCAACAGCCTTAGCAGTGGATTTGATGTCCTTACCGACGCCGCGCACCGTGTTGGCGCAGGCCGAAACAGCCAAGGCGCAGGCGAGAATAGTGATTGGCGCAACGCGGAACAATTTCATGATTGGTGTCTCCCTCAGCATATAAATTCGCTGGACAGCAACGAAGATGGATTAGACTGGTTCCATGACTACCGCGCGAAAACAACAATCCGATCAGGGCGACAGGCTGCTCGTCATCGCCTGTGGGATGATTGCGCGCGAGGTTTTGGCGGTCAAGGAGCAGCTTGGGCTCGACCATCTCGACCTGACCTGCCTGCCAGCGGAGTTCCATTTCTATCCGGACCGCATCGCGCCGGCCATGGACAAGGCTATCGAGAAGGCCAAGACCGACGGCTACAGACACATTTTCGTCGGCTATGCCGATTGCGGCACGGGTGGCTTGCTCGATCGGGTCTGCGAGAAGCATGGCGTCGTGCGCATGGCCGGGCCGCATTGCTTTGCCTTCTACCAGGGCATGGATGCCTATGCGAAAGTCGCCGATGACGACATGATGTCGTTCTACATGACCGACTTCCTCTGCCGGCAATTCGATGCCTTCTTCATGAAGCCGCTCGGCCTCGACAAGCACCCGGAGCTGATCAAGGACTATTTCGGCAATTACGAGAAGCTGATCTATATCGCTCAGACCGACGACCCGGAACTCGACAAGGTCGCCGAAAAGGCGGCGAAAATGCTCGGCCTCGCCTATGAGCGCCGCTCGACCGGCTATGGCGACCTGACGAAGGAGCTGGCCAGCGCTGCAATCCTGGCTTGACGGTACTTCTAGGCAAGGCCTTCTTCAGCTTCGAGCCCGGCGAGCACATCGGCAAAGCTCGTCTTGCAGACGAAACCTAGCCGGTCCCTCGCTCGCGACGCGTCGTAGACCCGGTCGATCGACGAAAAAATCGTCCAGCCTTTCTTCGCGTAGAGTGCCCGATAATCCGGAAAATAGCGTGCGACGAGCGACGGTGCATCGGCGATCAATGCCGCGCAATCCTCGGGCTGGAACGGTGTCGGTGCCGAAATGATGAAGATGTCGAAGCCCAATTGCGGTGCTTTCTCCAAGGCAGCGATATGGGCATCGGCAGCATCCTCCAACGTCAGCCGGCGAAACAAAAGCTCATTGGCTTTGGTGTTGGCGTCCGACTGTTCGATCACGTGCGCCATATCGTCTGCTTCGGGAAAGAACCGAGCGGTGCGCAGTACGATCGACGGAAGGCCGAACTGGAGCTGGTAAAGGCGACAAAGATGTTCCGCGGCAAGCTTGGTGACGCCATAGATGTTGCGTGGCTCCGGCGACATGTCTTCCGTCAGCCATGCCGCCTTGCGCGCGCCTCCTGTGAAACCGGCGCGTATGGCCTCGGAAATCATCAGCGATGTCGTCGATGTAAACACGAAGCGCTGAACGCCAAAAGCTGCCGCCGCATCGAGCAGGTTGAGCGTGCCGCGCACATTCGTCTCGACGAAATCCTCGTTGCGATAACGTTCGATGTCGGGCTTGTGCAGCGCGCCGCTGTGGATGATGGCCTCGATGCGGTTCTCCTCGACCGCCTGCATGACCAGGTCGCGATCGGCGACTGAGCCGACGATTGGAGTTTCCGAAGACGGAACGGGATCGAGGCCGGTGACGTCATGGCCGAGGGCCCGCAAGCGCGGTGCCAAGGCGCTGCCCAGCCAGCCCGACGATCCCGTCAGCAAGATCCGCATTCTTTCCACCTCGTTTCCGCTGTCGATGCCCAAGCACGGATGACAGAACGTGGCGAAACATTAAGGTATGCGCCAGACAAGAAAACGGGCTGCTCCAGCCATCAACAGGGAAACGCCACCGATGATCGCTCGCCTCATGTTTGCCGCAGCAACTGTCCTCTGCTTGACCATGCCCGCGTTCGCCGACGGCGAGGTGCAGAAGTTGATAACGGCTGCCGACAAGGCGCGGCTCGACAAATATGGCGAGACGCGCAAGGCAGCGCTTGACGAGGCGAAGGCCGGCGATCCAGCCGAGGTCAAGCAGCTCGACGCCTTGCTGGCAAAGCCGCTGGTTTCCTTCTCCGACAACGACCTGACCGGCAAGTGGCAATGCCGCACCATCAAGGCCGGCGGATTGAGCCCGCTCGTCATCTATGGCTGGTTCAAATGCAAGGTGAGCGACGACGGTTCCGGCTGGAGACTGGAAAAGATCACCGGCTCGCAGCGCACCAAGGGCCGCTTCTTCGACGATGGCGAGAAACGCGCGATCTATCTTGGTTCCTTCTACGTCAACGACGATCCGGCAAAGCCCTACGGCAGCGGTCCGGAAAGCGATCAGGTCGGCTATGCCTTCCGCAACAGCGCCAGCGAATGGCGCATCGAGTTCCCGGCGCCCTATTACGAATCGAAGCTCGACATCCTCGAACTCAAGCGCTGAGCCCCGATCACCAAGGGTTAACCCGGTCAGCCTAGCATTCGCGCGCAAAGAACAGGTCTTTGCGGAGGTCGCGAACCATGGCACGGTCGAAACCAAACCAACGACCGATCGTCGTCGTCACCGAAGGCGGCTCGCATATCTGGGCGATCGTCAACACCATCGCTGACCACCTCGGGCCTGTCAGTGTTATCCTCGAAGCACCTGAATCCAAAAAGCAATTGCTTCTCGGACGGGCGCGACGGCAAGGCTGGGCCTCGGCCATCGGTCAACTCGGCACGATGATGCTGACCCGGCAAAACCGCAGCCGGGCGACACAATTTCAAGCTACGCGTTGCGGCAGGCGGCGTTCTCGCGCGACATCTGCGTCGAGGCGGTCAGAGATGCGCTGGCCGGCAAGCTCGGCACGGTCGAGCCCGGCCTGCCTTCGAAACAATGGTATCACCCGACGGTCTGGTCCTATCTCTGGACCGGGATAAGGAACGGCGTCTGGTGACGCGCCGATTTACCGGATGCCCACCCGCCGCTAACATTGCATCATGAGCGACATCGATCACCGCACCATCATTGCCGGCCTTTCGGTCGAGGACCGTCGCGACCTCACCGCCAGGCTTGACCGGCCAGGCATTGTCCGGCTGGCCGCCCATGGCGGGCTGGTTATCCTGCTGGGCGCGTTGATCGCCGCCCGCATCCCGTTCTGGCCGCTTCTCGTCTTGCCGCAGGGAATCCTGATCGTCTTCCTCTTCACGCCGCTGCACGAGACCATCCATGAAACGGCGTTCAGGACGGCGTGGCTCAATCGCGCTGTTGCCGCCGTGGCCGGCTTCCTGATCCTGCTGCCGCCGGCATGGTTCCGCTATTTCCATTTCGCCCATCACCGCCATACGCACGACCCGGAAAACGACCCCGAACTGAGGGCGCCGAAGCCGGAGACCGTCAGCCAATATCTGCGCTATCTGTCGGGCGGCCCCTATTGGATCGCCATGGGCCGCGTGGTCGCAACCAATGCGGCTGGCCGCAATCGCGACGGCTTCGTACCGGAAAAGAGTCGCGGGAAGGTGGTTGCCGAAGCACGGCTGTTCCTTATCGGTTATGCCGTGTTGCTGGCCGCATCTCTCGCCATACAGTCGGCGCTGCTGTTGTGGGTCTGGATCGTGCCGATGCTGGTAGGACAGCCGTTTTTGCGGGCCTACCTGCTGGCCGAGCACGCGTTGTGCCCGCATGTCGCCAACATGCTCGAGAACACCCGCACCACCTTCACCAACAGGCTGGTGCGCTTCGCGGCCTGGAATATGCCATACCATTCGGAGCACCATTCCTATCCGGCCGTTCCCTTCCACCGCCTGCCGCGCTTCCATGAGATCGTCGCGGAGCATCTAGGCACGACCGAACGAGGTTACGTGCGCTTCCACAGGAAGCTGGTCGGCAGCTTCGATGGCCGCGCCGGCTGACCTGTGCTGAAAGACTCCGCTTTCAACCGCGGCCGTCGATTGCGTCGCTTTTGAAGGCCCCCGCGTCGTCCCATAACAAGCAGCCCAACAGCGCTTCCGGCAATGCTCGAAATCACTGCATCGGCCCAAAACATCGGAATCGATCTTCGGAGGGCACGATGCAGCGAAGTTACGTGGCAGAGCATCGTTTGTGCGTTCGATTTGGACGCGCGGCGCTCTGCAGGAGCAGGAATTCATGGCCGATCTGATCGTCGTCTACTGGCGCGACATTCCCGCCCAGGTCATCGTCAAAAAGGGCCGGCAGAACGCCAAGCGCGAACTGCCGCTGCGCTTCACCGAGGCGATCGACATGTGCGCCATGCGCACCGGCGCCGGCGGCACCGACGACTATCTTGCCGAATGGCGCAAGGCAGAACCCATCCTAGTCGGTGACGATCTTGAAGCCGAGGCGGAGAAGGCTCTTCAGGAAATCGATGCGAAATACGACCGTGAGCGGCTGGTCGCTCTGGTCAAGGCGGGCGGCAAAGAAAATGTCTGATCCCCAATCAATGCCGGCGACGACGGCTCAGACCGGCCTGACGCAGGCGACCATCGTCAGGAAGGCGGCGCCGAAATCCGACTACAAGCCGGCCGACGTGTCGCCGCAGCGGCGCGTGCAGCGCTCGTTTGCAGTGCGGCTTTGGTCAGTCCGGCATTCGCGGCTGCTCGAATGGTTTTACGCCAAATTCGCCGACATGTTTCTGCTCCTCCACCCGCTGTGGAAGGGCATCGGCTACAGCCGCGTCGAAGGACCGGTGAAATTCGTCGAAAAGCGCGTCAAGGGTTTCATGTTCGACTGCCGCATGTGCGGCCAGTGCATCCTTTCCTCGACCGGCATGTCGTGCCCGATGAACTGCCCCAAGCAATTGCGCAACGGCCCTTGTGGCGGTGTCCGCGCCAACGGCAATTGCGAGGTCGAACCTGATATGCCCTGCGTCTGGGTTAAGGCCTGGGAAGGCTCGCGGAACATGGTGCATGGCGACAAGATTTTTGACGTGCAGAAACCGGTCGACCAATCCTTGCGCGAGACCTCCGCGTGGCTGCGCGTCACGGCGCAGGCGGCGGCCGCCCGCGATGCGGCCCGGAACGCTACCAACACTGGAGTGTCGGCATGATTGGCCGCCAGCCCGACGAGAATCCGGCCGGCATCCATTTGCCGCTCGATCCCCTGCCCGGCCACACCTCACGTGGTCGCCTGGAGCGCGTATTGAGACGCGGCGAATTCGCAGTGACGACCGAGCTCAATCCGCCCGACAGCGCCGATCCGGAAGACGTCTACAACCGCGCCAGGATTTTCGATGGCTGGGTCGACGCCATCAATGCCGTCGACGCTTCCGGCGCCAACTGCCACATGTCGTCGGTCGGCATCTGCGCCCTCCTGACCCGCATGGGCTATGCCCCGATCATGCAGATCGCCTGCCGCGACCGGAACCGCATCGCCATCCAGGGCGACGTGCTTGGGGGTGCTGCGATGGGTGTCGCCAATATGCTCTGCCTGACCGGCGACGGCGTGCAGGCCGGCGACCAGCCCGGCGCCAAGCCGGTGTTCGATCTCGACTGCATGTCGCTGCTCGAAACCTGCCGTATCATGCGCGACAACGGAAAATTCCTGTCCGGCCGCAAATTGACGACCCCGCCGCAGCTTTTCCTTGGCGCGGCCATCAACCCGTTCGCGCCGCCGATCGATTTCCGGCCCTATCGGCTTGGCAAGAAGATCGCTGCCGGCGCGCAGTTCGTGCAGAGCCAGTACTGCTTCGACGTGCCGATGTTCCGTACCTACATGCAGAAGGTCCGCGACCTCGGCTATACCGAGAAATGCTTCATCCTGTGCGGCGTCGGGCCGCTGGCCTCGGCCAAGACGGCCAAATGGATCCGCTCCAACGTGCCGGGCATTCACATTCCCGATCAGATCGTCAAGCGCCTGGAAGGCGCTCAGGATCAGAAGAAGGAAGGTAAGCAGCTCTGCATCGACATCATCAATGAGGTGAAGGAAATTCCCGGTGTGTCCGGCGTTCATGTGATGGCCTATCGCCAGGAAGAATACGTCGCCGAGATCGTCGACGAATCCGGCGTGCTGAAGGGCCGCCGGCCGTGGAAGCGCGAAATCCGCCGCGACGACCAGCTCGTTGCCGACCGGCTCGACCACATACTGCATGACGACCTCACCGAAACCCAGGTCGACATGGTCAAAACCGCGCATTGACAGCGCGAATCGTCAGCATTCGCTTGATCACAAACAGATAACGATATAAAGAACTCTTTATATCACGATGGAGAGATTTCATGACCCGCACCATCGTCGCCTCGGCGACACGAGAAATCATCATCGGCTTCGATCAGCCCTTCTGCGTGATCGGCGAGCGCATCAATCCGACCGGCCGCAAAAAGCTGGCCGCCGAAATGATCGCCGGCAATTTTGAGACCGTCATCAAGGATGCGCTGGAGCAGGCCGCCTGCGGCGCGACCATGCTCGACGTCAATGCCGGCGTTACCGCAGTCGATCCCAACGCCACTGAGCCGGCGCTGCTGGTGCAGACGCTGGAGATCGTGCAGGGCCTGGTCGATCTGCCGCTGTCGATCGACTCCTCGGTGACCGCCGCGATCGAAGCGGCGCTGAAGGTCGCCAAGGGCCGGCCGCTGGTCAATTCCGTCACCGGCGAGGAGGAAAAGCTCGAAGCCATCCTGCCGCTGATCAAGAAATACAACGTTCCGGTCGTCGCCATTTCCAACGACGAGACCGGTATTTCGATGGACCCCGATGTGCGCTTTGCCGTCGCCAAGAAGATCGTTCAGCGCTGTGCCGACTTCGGCATTCCGGCGCATGACGTGGTCGTCGACCCGCTGGTCATGCCGATCGGCGCGCTGGGCGATGCCGGCCGCCAAGTGTTTGCCCTGCTACGCCGGCTGCGCGAGGAGCTCAAGGTCAACACCACCTGCGGCCTCTCCAACATCTCGTTCGGCCTGCCGCACCGTCATGGCATCAACGCCGCCTTCATTCCGATGGTGATTGGCGCCGGCATGACCTCGGCGATCATGAACCCGGTGCGGCCGCAGGAAATGGAAGCGGTGCGCGGCGCCAACGTGCTGAACGGCACCGACGAGAACTGCACCAACTGGATCAGGACATACAAGGACTACAAGCCTGCTGAAGGTGGCCAGGCCGTTGCCGCCCGGACGCAGGTCAACGCGCCGGGCGATGGCAATGGCAATGGCGGACGCAGGCGCGGCGGCCGCGAAGCGCGGATGGCCCGGGGTTGAGCCATGGCTTGGCCGACACGATATGGGTTTACGACTGGGGAGGAACCGAAACACAGCGGCATCGCTGCCGTGGCCAAGACCCGAGCAGCGTAGAAAGTAAAGTCTGGAAACGAATGAACTCTCCCGTCAACATCACTGATCCGCTCGTGCTGTTCATGCCGTCGGGCAAGCGCGGGCGGTTTCCGGTCGGCACGCCGGTTCTGGATGCCGCGCGCCAGCTTGGTGTCTACGTCGAGAGCGTGTGCGGCGGGCGTGCCACTTGCGGGCGTTGCCAGATCGAGGTGCAGGAAGGCAATTTCGCCAAGCACAAGATCGTCTCCTCCAACGATCACCTCTCGCCCAAGGGCGCCAAGGAAGAGCGGTACGAGCGCGTTCGCGGGCTCCCCGAGCGGCGCCGCCTGTCCTGCTCGGCACAGATCCTCGGCGATCTCGTCGTCGACGTGCCGCAGGACACCGTTATTAACGCGCAGACTATCCGCAAGGACGCCGATACCAGGGTCATCGCCCGCGATGCGGCTATCCGCATGTGCTATGTCGAGATCGAAGAACCCGACATGCACAAGCCGCTCGGCGACCTCGACCGTCTGAAGATCGCGCTGATGAAGGACTGGGGCCTTAAGAGCCTCGATTTCGATTTCCATCTGTTGCCGCAGGTGCAAGGCATTTTGCGCAAAGGCAACTGGACCGCGACGGCCGCCATCCACAAGGACACCGACAGCGAGACCGCGCGGGTCATCGCTCTGTGGCCTGGCCTGAAGAACGAGGCGTATGGGCTTGCCTGCGATATCGGCTCGACCACGATCGCCATGCATCTGGTGTCGTTGCTGTCGGGTCGGGTCGCCGCCTCGTCGGGCACCTCCAATCCGCAGATCCGCTTCGGCGAGGATCTGATGAGCCGCGTCTCTTACGTGATGATGAACCCGGACGGCCGCGAAGGCATGACGGTCGCCGTGCGCGAGGCCATTTCGGGCCTCGTCGACAAGGTCTGCGCCGAAGGCAACGTCCAGCGTAACGATATCCTGGATTCCGTTTTCGTCGGTAATCCGATCATGCATCATCTGTTCCTCGGCATCGATCCGACCGAGCTCGGCGGCGCTCCCTTCGCGCTAGCCGTCTCCGGCGCCGTGCACATCAAGGCATCGGATATCGGCTTGAAACTCAACCAGGGCGCCAGGCTTTACATGCTGCCTTGCATTGCCGGCCATGTCGGCGCTGATGCGGCTGCAGTGACGTTGTCGGAAGGCCCGCACCGGCAGGACGAGATGATGCTGATCGTCGATGTCGGTACCAATGCCGAGATCGTGCTCGGCAATCGCCAGCGGGTCGTGGCGGCCTCCTCGCCAACCGGCCCGGCCTTCGAGGGTGCGGAAATCTCCGGTGGCCAGCGCGCCGCACCGGGTGCAATCGAGCGCGTCCGTATCGATCCCGAAACGCTGGAGCCGAAATACCGGGTTATCGGCTCGGAACTCTGGTCCGACGAGCCGGGCTTCCTCGACAGCGTGCAGGCGACCGGCGTCACTGGTATTTGCGGCTCCGGCATCATCGAGGTGGTCGCCGAGATGTACCTCGCCGGCATCATTTCCGAGGACGGCGTCGTCGATGGATCGCTGAGCGGCCACTCGCCTCGCGTCGTCGCCAATGGCCGCACCTTCTCCTATGTGCTGAAGGAAGGCGAGCCCAAGATCACCATTACCCAGACCGACGTGCGCGCCATCCAGCTTGCCAAGGCGGCGCTTTATGCCGGCACCAAGCTTTTGATGGAAAAGCAGCACACCGATCACGTCGACCGCATCCACTTCGCCGGCGCCTTCGGCTCGTTCATAGACCCGAAATACGCAATGGTGCTGGGCCTGATCCCGGATTGCGACCTCGACAAGGTCTCGGCCGTCGGCAATGCGGCCGGCGCCGGTGCCCGCATGGCGCTCTTGAACCGCGGCTATCGCCGCGAGATCGAGGAAACCGTCAGCAGGATCGAGAAGATCGAGACGGCGCTGGAGCCAAAATTCCAGGAACATTTCGTTTATGCCATGGCGCTCCCGAACAAGATCGACCCGTTCCCCAAGCTGTCGGCGGCGGTGAAACTGCCGCCGCGCAAGACGGTGAGCGAAGACGGCATTGCCGGCGACGCCGCCCCGAGGCGCCGTTCGCGCGAAGGCCACGCCGCGCGGCGCGGGCGGGGATGACTTGCCTCCGCTAGGCTGTCAGCCTTTCCATTTTCATTTGTATGCAAATGTTTCCAGATCGCGCCGATCTGGAAACGAAATCGCGTTTTCGTGAAATCCGCCAGATACATGTGCGGAGCATTTAACCGGCATCGAACGGCAGGCAGAAACAGTTTTCGGCCACCGCAACGCTCCAAAGGAGATCAAGATGTCGATGTTCGGAAGCCTCGGCCGCTATGGTGCGGCCTTCAAGAAAACACGTGAAGCGCGCAAGTCGCTGCGCATCCTCAACAGCTTGCCGCCTGAGATCCAGAAGGACATTGGCTGGCCGGTGTCGCCGCGTTCGAGCGAAAGGCAGCTTTCGGTCGGCTGGGGCATGCAGCGCGGATGAACTTCATCGACAAATGCAAGCTGCTTGGTATTCGCCGGGGCCGCAATGCGGCTCCGGCTGCACCCAGCAATTGGCTGCGCGCCGCACTGCCGCCGCGGCGCTGAGCTGCCCAGGTGGGCTGGCGACTTCACGGACCGGAGGCTTTATCGCCAGCTGGAGTCAAACCACCGTGTTGAGATTGCATAAATATTGACTTTTTTGGTGGCGACACAATCTTCAAAATAGTCGGGGGTTCTCTTAGTCGGCTCAGCCGAAGTCCGTGTATCTGCATGCCCAGTCTCAAAAGCCACGTCGTTTCGTTCGTGCTCAGGTACAGCCGTAAGAAGGCGTTTTCCAGCCCGGAGAACCTGCAGCGCTGGATCGCCTATGCGCGCAAGACGGAAAACCATCGGCCGCCTGCGTCGCTGCGGTCGCGCCTGGAGATCACAACCCGCACGATCAACGGCTTTCCCGTCTACGAGATCGCGCCCAAGGCTGGTGAGCGGAGGCGGATTCTCTACCTGCACGGCGGCGCTTACGTCTTTGAAATCACCCCCTATCATTGGCGGCTGATCGCCGACATGGCCGACCGCCTCGGGTTCGGTATCACCGTGCCGATCTATCCCATTGCTCCCGAACACGATTTCCACGCCATGTTCGGAATGGTCGGCGCCGTCTACCGGCTGATGTTCGGCGAAACCAGGGCAAATGACATCATCTTCATGGGCGATTCCGCCGGCGGAAACATGGCTGTCGTGCTGACCATGATGGCTGCGCAAGAGGGCCTGCCCTTGCCATCACGCCACGTGCTGGTTTCGCCCGGCCTCGACGTATCGCTCGCCAACCCAGAAATGTATGAGGCTGAACGCAACGATCCATGGCTGGGCATTGCCGGCGGCCGCGAGGCGATCCGGCTTTACAGCGCCGGCATAGATCCCACCGACTGGCGCATCAGCCCGGTTTACGGCGACCTGTCGGTGCTGCCCAAAACGCTGCTGCTGACCGGTTCACGCGATCTGCTTACACCCGACAATCTGATCTTCGCGGAAAAGGCACGCGCGGCCGGTGTCGAAATTGAGGTCGTCCACGAGCAAGGCATGTTCCATGTCTGGCCGTTGATCGACATGCCGGAGGCGCGGCGCGCGCGGGACAGCATCGTTGCGTTCTTGACCAACGAAACTGACAGTTATCATGCCAAGGCAGGAGAGTTGTCGCTGCAAAGGCCAGACCGCGACGGAACCCCTCGCGATCTGGTTGCGCCGCTCAGGTCGTAGTTTGGCTCAGAACTTCCCAGTTTCCCTGAACATCTCAAACGTCGCGCGGATATGGTCGGCGACTGCCTTCACCGGCGCGCTGGCGTCCGGCGTCACCACCATGGCAAGGTTGTAGGTGCCGATGTCTGGCATGCCGTCCTTCGGGCACAGCTCGACCATATCACTGCCGAGGAACGATTTCGGCAGCGGCGCGACTGCAAGATCCGCCATGATCGCGGCGCGCTGGCCGGCCGTGTGCGCGCTCATATAGGCGATACGGTAGTTGCGGCCCTCGCGGCCAAGCGCCTCCAATGCACCCGCCCGCCAGGCGCAGCCTTCTTCCCACAAGGAGACCGGCAGCGGCTCGCGCAGATGCGCACAGCCCCCCTTGGCACCAGCCCAGACGATAGGCTCGGTGAGCAGTACTTCGGCGCCGATCGCGCTGGTCTTGTATGAGTTGGTGAGCAGCGTGATGTCGAGTGCCCGATCGTCCATGCGACGGCGCAGGTTGACGCTCTGGTCGATGGTGACGTCGACCGCGATGGAAGGATGCGACTGTGCGAATCGCTTCAGCACATGCGGCAGCACACGTTCGCCATAATCGTCCGGCGAGCCGAGCCGCACCACCCCGACAATGTCTGGAATGATGAACTTCGACACCACCTCGCGATTGATCGACAGCAGCCGGCGCGCGTAGCCGAGCAGCATCTCGCCATCGGTGGTCAGCGTCACCGAACGGGCGTCGCGCGCGAACACCGAACGGCCGAGAATGTCCTCCAGCTTCTTGATCTGCATGGAGACGGCCGACGGCGTGCGGAAGACCGCATTGGCCGCAGTGGTGAAGCTGCCGGTCTCGGCGATTGCGACGAAAGTGCGCAGAACGTCGAGATCGAGCAGCGGCAGCGGATGATTGAGTGGGGCGTTCATGGCAAGCGACCTTCAATTTTTCTGATGCAAACCATCATTCCATTTCGTTTGATTGAACATCAGTTTGGGAGGATAGTCAACTCCATCGAAGGCAGGACGCATCGAAGTGGTCCCGAAACAGCCATGACACGGACCTGCAATCGACACGAAATGAAGCTGAAACAAACCCAGTGTACCGCCTGACGCTGCAAGCGCCGGGACATCCCGGCCAACGCGAAGGAGAATGAGATGTCTATCCTGTCATCCATCGGTCGGATCGCGACCGAGTTCAGCGAGGCCCGTGCCCGCTACCAGACGGAACGCGCCATCCGCGCGCTGCCGATTGAACTGCAGAAGGATATCGGCTGGCCCGAAGCTGCCGATGCCAAGACCGGCACTCGCCATGGTGTGGGATCTTGGGCTGGAGCAAAGTAAACCGTGTGTATCAACAGCTGAAGGCCTGCCGCGCAGATCAGCCCGGCAGGCCTTTTTGTTTGTATTCAAATGATTTTCCCGAGCCATGTCGCCGTCGCATGCCGCATATGAGCAAGTCGCATAGCAGCCCGCACTGGCAATCAACACATTGTAAATAATCGAAAATCCTGGGCAGGTTGCCCAAATTTGTCGCATTCCGTGTCGCTTTTCATATCAAGTGCTTCGCTTTTGCGATTTAGTTTCCCCTCACGTAAGCCTATATCATCATCAACAAACGAGCTGCCCCACTCCATCAAGCGAAGGCGACCCGTCTGAGCAACCGAATGGAGATGATCATGAAGCTTTTTGCCCGCCTCTTTGCCCGCCGCGAAATGAACCTGACGACCGCGCTCGAACGCCAGCGCCTGGCCAACACCATGCCCGGCCAGACCGGGGCCATGGCTGCGGCGCGCCTCGGCTTCGTCGCCTGAGACAGCTGAGACAGCAATCCTGACGGAAGCAGCCCAGCGCTGCTTCGAAGTCGATCCAGCGCCGCCTCGGTTTTGCCGAGGCGGCGTTTTCGTGTGCGCAGACTGCGTAGGCTCGTTGGTCGATCCGGCGGCCTGTCACGTCCTTCGCCGCATAGCGATTGCCCATTTGCGACCCGTGTCGCAAATAAATTCGCTCCGTTGCCATCTAGCCAATTGACAGGAAACGTCTTTCCTGATGTCGCTATGCTAATCGCGACATCCTGTTCGCGCCATTGCAGCGTGAGGATCTACCCGTGAACGTCGTAAAGCACCCGATCCGGCGATCGTTTGTATTCTTCCTGGTCCCCGATTTCACCATGATCGCCTTCGCGACGGCGCTCGATCCGTTGCGTTCGGCCAACCGCATGCTCGGCTATGAAGCCTATCGCTGGCGGCTCGCCAGCATCGACGGCAAGCCAGTGCGCGCCTCGAACGGTGTCGAATGCGCCGTCAACACCTCGCTGGAGGAAGAGCGCAAGAAAATGTCCGGACCGGACCGGCCGAACATGGCCATCGTCTGCAGCGGCATCAACGTCGAGCGCTACCAGAACAAATCGGCCTTTGCCTGGTTGCGCGAGGAGTACAATCGCGGCGTTGCCGTCGGCGGCCTGTGCACCGGCGCGCATATCCTGGCCGCCGCAGGCCTGTTGTCCAACAAGCGCTGCGCCATCCATTGGGAGAACCTGCCGGGCTTTTCTGAGGCGTTCCCCAAGGCCAACGTCTTCGCCGACCTCTTCGAGATCGATCAGAACATCTACACCTGCGCCGGCGGCACCGCCGCCCTAGATATGATGCTGAAGCTGATCGGCGACGATTTCGACGAAAGCCTCGTCAACCGCGTCTGCGAGCAGGTGCTGACCGATCGCGTGCGCAGCCCGACCGACCGCCAGCGCCTGCCGCTGCGCGCCCGCCTTGGCGTGCAGAATTCCAAGGTGCTGACCATTATCGAGTTGATGGAGGCCAATCTCTCCGAGCCGCTCTCTCTGATCGAGATCGCTGACCATGTCGACCTGTCTCGCCGGCAGATTGAGCGCCTGTTCCGCACCGAGATGGGGCGCTCCCCTGCCCGTTACTATCTGGAGATCCGCCTCGACCGCGCCCGGCACCTGCTGATCCAGTCGTCGTTGCCGGTGGTCGAAGTGGCGGTCGCCTGCGGCTTTGTTTCCGCCTCGCATTTCTCCAAATGCTATCGCGAGTTGTACGCCCGCTCGCCGCAACAGGAACGCGTCGACCGCAAACAGCTTCTGGCGGCTTGATCCAGCACGTTTCGCGGGCGGCCGAAATTGTCATGACATTGTCTGGCGACATGTGGTATCCGGCAATCGAGAGGTATCAATGACGACTAGAACCACCAGATCGGAAAAACTGGACTTGCGCCTTACCCCCCAGGCAAAGCGTACACTCGCAACCGCCGCCGCGACTGAACGCCGTTCGCTCAGCGATTTCGTGCTTGAAAGCGCGCTTGCGCGAGCCGAAGAAACATTAGCCGACCGGCGCAGCTTCCATCTCGACGCCGAAAAATGGGTCGCGTTCATGGCAGCGCTCGACGCGCCAACGCGTGATCTCCCCCGCCTCAAGCGCCTATTGAACGAACCAAGCATCTTTTCCGGTCGCGATCCAGCGTGAGCGAATTCCAGATCGAGAAACTGGCCCGCAAGCATTTGGTGGACATGTTCGACTGCGGTGAAGAACCGCTCAATCGCTTTCTCGTACGCTATGCATTCCAAAACCAGCAAGCCAATGCTTCGCAGACCTACATTGGTCTCTCTGGCGAGGCTGTGATCGGCTTTTATACCCTGGTCGTTGGTGAGGTTAAATATGAGGGTGCGCCCGAACGATTGACAAAAGGTCTCGCACGCCATCCGGTGCCTGTAATGCTGCTGGCGCGTCTTGCGGTCAGTCTGGACTGGCAAGGCAAAGGCGTCGGCGGCGGACTGTTGCGCGATGCCGTTCTGCGCTGTTTGCGGGCGGCCGATATTGCAGGCATCCGCGCGGTCGTCGTCCACGCCAAGAACGACGGCGCCCGCACGTTTTACGAGCGCTACGGATTCGTGCAATCGCCGACGGACCCGCTGCATCTATACGTACTTATCAAGGACTTACGAAGTCTCTGAGCCGTTCAGGCGCCTTGCTGACCCGACTATACCTGCGCCGTGCGCATCGCCTCGACGCGGATGTCTTCCGTCAGCCGCGCCTTCAGCGCCGAAAATTCCGGGCTGGTCTTCAGCGTGTAGTGGCGCGGATGCGGCAGGTCGACGGCAACGTCCGACTTGATGCGGCCGGGCCGCGCCGTCATCACCACCACGCGCGACGCCATGAAGATCGCCTCCTCGATGTCATGGGTGACGAACAGCACCGTTTTTTGCCGGCGCTCCCATATGCCGAGAAGCAGTTCCTGCATCAGCCCGCGGGTCTGGTTGTCGAGTGCGCCGAACGGCTCGTCGAGCAGCAGGATCTCCGGATCGTTGGCCAGTGCCCTGGCAATCGCGGTGCGCTGCTGCATGCCGCCGGAAAGCTGCTTCGGCCAATGGTTTTCAAAACCTCTCAGCCCGACGAGATCGACGTAAGAAGCGACGATTTCGTTGCGCTCGTGCTCGGCCATTCCACGTTCGCGCAGGCCGAAGCCGATGTTCTCGGCGACCGTCAGCCACGGAAACAGCGTATAGGACTGGAAAACCATGCCGCGGTCTGGACCGGGCCGGTCCACCACCCTGCCGTCGAGCATAACACGTCCCCCACTCGGCGCTTCGAGGCCGGCGACGATCCTGAGCAGCGTCGACTTTCCACAGCCGGATGGCCCCAGGATGGTGATGAAGTCGTTGGCGGCGACCGCCAGATCGATCGGCATCAGCGCCTTGACCGGCTGCCCACCGCCGACACCGGCGAAGGTACGCGAGACGCCTTCGATGACCAGCTTGCTCACGCCAGGCTCCATGGAAACAGCCAACGGTTGAGCGCCTTGAAGGCGAAATCGGACAACAGCCCGATCAGGCCGATGACGATGATGCCGAAGATGATCTGCCCTGTCGCCAGCCGCGACTGGCTGTTGATGATCATGTAGCCGATGCCCGACGACGAGCCGATCAGCTCGGCGACGATGACATAGGTCCAGGCCCAGCCGAGCACCAGCCGCAGGGTCTCGGCAATCTCCGGCGCATTGGCCGGCATGATCACGCGCCGCACGATGCCGTTGTCGGACGAGCCAAGCGTGTAGGCCGCCTCGACCAGGTCGCGCCGTGTGCCGCCGACCTTGACCGCGATGATCAGGATGATCTGGAACACCGAGCCGACGAAGATCACCAGCAGTTTTTCGAGCTCGCCAACGCCCGCCCACAGAATGAGCAGCGGGATGAAGGCCGATGCCGGCAGATAGCGGGCGAAGGAGACGAACGGCTCCAGGAACGCCTCCACGGGCTTCCAGGCACCCATCACGATGCCAAGCGGCACGGCAACGACGGCCGCCATCAGGAACCCGCCGAAGACGCGCCAGATGGTGATAAGGATGTCGAGCCAGAAGCGGTCCTCGACCAGCAGCCGCCAACCGTCTCTCACCATCGACAGCGGATCGGCAAGGAAAATGCGATTGACGTGGCCGCCAAGCGTGATCCACGCCCAGAACGCCACGAACAGCACGAAGAACGAAATGCCGAGCACGGTTCGAATGCCCGGCGAGACCGGATGCAAGGGGCGCGGCATCTTCGACCGTCCTCTGATCGGAATGAAAAAGCGGCGGCGCACGCGCCGCCGCCGGGCGACAATCCTGCCGGTTAGTCGGCGACGGCGCTGGTGTCGGCCAATGTCGATACGTCGGGCGCTTCCTTGATCAAGCCCATCTGCAGCAGAAGCTCGCCGGCGGTCTTGGAAAAGTCCTGGAATTCCTTGGTGAAGAACTGCTTGTTTTCAGCCTTGTCGGCCCATTTCAGGTATTTTGCCGACTCTTCGAACTCCTTGGCCGACTGCTTCACGTCGGCGCCCATTGTCTCATAGGATTTCGCCGGGTCGCTCTTTATCAGGTCAAGTGCCTCGAAATAGCTGTCGGCAAGCGCCTTGGCCGCATGCGGATTGGCCTTGAGGAACTCCGGCGTGCAGCCGACCGTGTCGAGCACCATCGGATAATCGAGAGTGGTCACAAGGATATGGCCCTGGTCGGACTTTTCGCGCACCGCCGAGATGAACGGCTCATAGGTGACCGCCGCATCGTTCTGTCCGGCGAGAAACGCCTGCGCCGCCGCGTCCGGCTCCAGGTTGACGACCGTCACGTCCTTGGTCGACATGCCGTTCTTGTTGAGCACCCAGGCCAGCATGAAATAGGGCGACGTGCCCGGTGCCGAGGACGCGACCGACTTACCCTTGAGATCGGCGACGGTCTTGATGTCGTTGCGGGCGACGATGCCGTCGGCGCCGTAGGACTTGTCGAGCTGGAATATCTGCTTGGTCGTCACGCCGTTAGCGTTCCAGACCAGCCAGGTCTCGACCGTAGTGGCGGCGCATTGCAGGTCGCCGCTGGCGATGGCGAGGGGCCGACTGGCTTGCGGCACCTTCTTCAAGGTGACGTCGAGGCCGTGCTTTTCGAAGATGCCGGCCTGCTTGGCGAGCGTCAGCGGCGCAAAGCCCGTCCATCCGCTGATGCCGATGCTGACCGATGTAGCGGCGGTGGCCGGCGCGGACAATCCGACGGCAAGCGTCAAGCTTGCTGCAAGAATTCCGATCCTGTTCATGTCGGTTCCCCTTTTTTGTTCGGATGGAGAATTGTGTCACAGACGCGCACAGCCTTGTCAATGAAGCAGATGCTGCACTGCGGTATGTCACCACCGGCAGCAAACTTCGCCATTAGCGGGTGTTGTACATCCAGCTGCGATCGCGCCACATTTTTTCGCCGACCAGGCAGTCGGTGACGGGGATGTCCTGTGCCAGCACCAATGGCGGATGCGCCGCCTCTTCCGCCGCTCGCTGCGGCGAGGCCGGACCGGCAAGCTCCAGCACCAGCTTGCGGCGGATGGCCTCCGGAAACTGCGTCCAGTCATTGACCGGAATCATGAAAGAGCCCGGCCCGCCGATGACGCAGTCGCTGTAGTAGCGGTCGAGATTGTTGACATCGTAGGCGCTGGTGAACCCGCCCCTGGTCATCAGCGGCAGGCCGTTGACGGTGATGCCCTGCTTGATCACGGCGTCGCGGGTGATATCGACAGGTGCGCCCTGGTTGTTGGGGCCGTCACCCGAAATGTCGATCACCCGCTTGACGCCCTGGAAGCCGCTTTCGGCAAAGAGATCGCTGGCGAATTCCAGCGCGCCGGAGATCGAGGTGCGCCTGGCACTGGCCGGCGGATGAGCGGAAAGCTGCGCTGCCAGCCGTTCGGCGTCGGCACGATTGGCGATCACCGTCCACGGCACGACGACCTGCTGCCAGGTCGCGCCAGCCCATTCGACATAGGTGACGGCAATCTTGCCATGAGCGCCTTCGCCGATTGCCTGCAGGACATCGTCATGCGTCAGCGCCGCCGCATAGCCATGACGTTGGATTTCGAGCTCGTCCGGCGACATGGACAAGGATACGTCGACTGCCAGCACCAGTTCGACATCGACCGGCTCGGCGGCGCGGGAGATTGCCGCCGGCCATACCACCGACGCCAGCGCGGCGGCACCCGAGACGAAATGTCTTGCACTGGCAAAACCATACATGCCGCACGTTAAGCGAAAATCGCCGATCGACAAAGAGAAAGCCCGGTGGAGAGCCGGGCTCATTCGGTCACATTTTTGCGACCGCCCCAATGCTTAGCTGCGCGGATTGAGGTTCTCCGGGTCATAGAGCGGCCTGTAGCCGACGGCGGCCACTTCGACTGGGTATTTCTCGCCGAAATATTCGACGTTCAGCTTGCGGCCCTCCTGGCAATACGCCCAGGGAAGGTAGGCGAGCGCGATGTTCTTGCCGAGGGTCGGACCATAGGCGACCGAGGTCGTGAAGGAGCGGCGGCCGAGCTCGTCGACGAGCGTCTCACCGGTTTGCGGGTCCATCACCGGCATCGTGCCGACCGGATAGCGGGGAACGCCGTTGGAATCGGTATTGTCCGTCATGATAAGCGTGCAAAGCATGGCCGGCTGGTGCACCCGGGCGCGATATTCCAGATGCTTTGCCTTGCCGCAGAAATCGGCCTCCTTAACCTTCGGTCGGGCAAGGTCGGCTTCCAGCAGATTATATTCGGTCAACAGATCCGCGTTTTGCAGGCGCAGGCTCTTCTCCATACGGCGGCTGTTGGCATAGGTCTCGACGCCAAAGGCCATCACGCCGGTCGACCGCAGCGCGTCCCAGACAGCGAGGCCGTCCTCGTAGCGCATGTGCAGTTCCCAGCCTTGCTCGCCGACATAGGAGATGCGGAAGGCGGTCACGTCCTTGCCGGCGATCCTGACGGGCTTGATCGCGGCAAAGGGAAAATTCTCCGGCGTCAGCCCGTCGGGGTTTTCCACGCACTTGCTCAATGTCGCCCGCGCGTTCGGACCCCAGATGCCGATGGTCACGTACTTCTCGGTCACGTCGGTGACGGTAACGTCGAAGCCTTTGTCTTCTGCCGTCCGGCGCATGTACTGGAAGTCGCGCGGCCCGGCATCGGCGCCGTCGATGACGCGGCAGCGGTCGGCCATGCGGATGACGGTCAGGTCGGCGCGCACCATGCCTTCCTCGTCGAGGAAATGGGTGTAGATGCCCCTGCCGGTATTGTTGTCGCCGCCGATCTTTGCCGCGCACAGCCATTCCATCAGCGCGACATGGTCCGGGCCTTCGACGTCGTACATGGCGAAATGCGACAGGTTGACGATGCCGCAATCCTCGCTCATGGCGAGATGCTCGGCGTTCGAGACGCGCCAGAAGTGGCGGTTATCCCATTCGTTTTGGCGCACCGGCACCCGGTTGCCGTATTTCTCGAGCAGATGCTCGTTGGCGGCGTAGCCATGGGCGCGCTCCCAGCCGCCTAGCTCCATGAAATAGCCGCCGAGTTCCTTCTCGCGCTCCCAGAACGGCGAGCGGCGGACATTGCGAGCCTTGGAGAAGGGCTCGCGCGGATGGACCGCCGGATTGTAGACCTTCATCGCCGTTTCAGTGCAGCGGTCCCAGATGAACTGCTCTTTCGTCTGGTGCGGATAGAAGCGCGAATAGTCGATGGCGTGATGGTCGATCGCCGTGCGGCCGTCTGTCATCCAATCGGCGATGAGCTTGCCCATGCCGGGACCGTCCTTGACCCAGATCGCCACGGCATACCAGAGGCCCCTCACCTTCTGGCTTTCGCCCATCGAAGGACCGCCGTCCGCCGTCACCTGCAGCAGCCCGTTGAAGGAATGGCTCTCATTGTAGCCCAGCTCGCCCAGGATCGGCGTCAGTTCCATGGCCCGCTCCAGCGGCGCCAGGATCTGCTCCATGTCGAGATCGCGCTGCGACGGCGAAAGCCGTGCCTCGTTTTTCTCGAGAATATCGCGTGGATGGCAAAGGCGCGGATTGGTTTCTTCGTAATAACCCCATTCGATCTGCCCGCCTTCGGCGGTCTTGGGATCGCCGGTATCGCGCATATAGGCCGAATTACCCTGATCGCGCAGCAGCGGCCAGCCGATCTCCTTGCCGGTGCCGGCGAACTCGGTGTACGGCCCGAAGAAGGTGAGCGGGTGGTCGATCGGCATGACCGGCAGGTCCTCGCCCGCCATTTCCGCGATCAGCCGCCCCCAGATGCCCGTGCAGACCACGACGTAGTCGGCCTGGATGGTGCCGCGGTCGGTCACCACGCCCTTGATGCGGCCGTTCTCGATGACGAGCGACCTGGCCGAGGTGTTGGCAAACGCCTTGAGTTTGCCCGAGGCTTCCGCCTGGTCGACCAGCTTGCCGGCGACTGTCTGCGAACGCGGGATGACGAGGCCGGCATCGGGATCCCACAGGCCGCCCTGTACCATCTGTTCTTCGATCAGCGGGAATTTTTCCTTGATTTCGGCGGGATCGATCAGGCGGGCGCGTGTGCCGAAGGCCTTCGCCGAGGCGATCTTGCGCTTGATTTCCGCCATGCGGGCGTCGTCTCCGACGCGTGCGACCTCGAGGCCGCCGATGCGAGCGTAATGACCCATCTTTTCGTAGAAATCGATGGAATAGAGCGTCGTCCAGCACGACAGGAAATCATGGCTGGTCGTGTAGCAGAAGTCGGAGGCGTGCGCCGTCGAGCCGATATCCGTCGGGATGCCCGATTTGTCGATGCCGACAATATCGTCCCATCCGCGCTCTATCAGGTGATGGGCGACCGATGCGCCGACGATGCCGCCCAGCCCGACGATGACGACCTTCGCCTTTTCCGGAAACCCTGCCATTGCCCGCGACTCCAAGATGCTATTGCGAGCAGACTATAGGTCGGCGCGGCGGCGCGCTTGCAGCCTGTTTGCGACATCGCCAAAAAAGCCCGCGCCACCAGCTCGTCGAATGCAGTTGGACCTACGCCTTCACCCTGCTCGGTACGAAAGCGCTGCTAGAGCCCGTTCTGCGCAGCTTCGAAGAAAAGTGAATACCTTCATCGCCGATTACTGGAAGTAAATAAAAGGCCGGGCGTTTGCCCGGCCTTCAAAAATCATGGCGTCGACTTTACTTGATGCGCGCGACGCCGCCCGAGATCTCGACGGTTTCCGAACCCGTCAGCGCCTCGAGGTCGCCATTCGGCAAGGTAACAAAACAGCCGCTCGGGCAAAATTCCACGGTTTCGCCGGCGGCCAGCGCCAGCTCGGTCTTGCCGCCGCCTTCCGTCACGATCAGCGTGCGGGTCTCGGCGTCCTTGTTGACCGCGCTGGCGGCATGGGCCGAACCGCCCACGGCCAGAAAAGCGATGGCGGCGACGAGAGACTTCCACATTTTGCAGTATCGGTGTTGCCACCGCCTCTGTTGCATTTCGCAAGGCATTCTCGCCGTTTGCAGGTGAGCTTATATGCAATGCAAGCTGAACAGCAACTGAATGCCGCATTCATGCCGCAATTGGTTTCCGAAGACTTGAAGGCACGCTGCTAGTCAGGATCGGGCTTGCGGACCTTGCGTGCCGACTTGGCGAGACGTTTCGCCTCGACCGCCGCTAGAGCTTTTGCTTGTTCCCGCTCGGCGAATTCGACTTCGATCTTGTCGTCGTCGATCGGCCACGCCTCGTGCTTTTTGGTCTCGACGACGGCGCGCGGTGTCGACGGAATTTCGATATGCTGGTCGGCGAACACATCGAAGATGGCAAAGCGGATGTCGTTCTGGACGATATTGCCACTAAGAACGTCTGCCAGGAACACGCGTATCTCGAATTCGAGCGCGGCCGGGCCGAAATTGGAAAACAACACAAAGGGTTCCGGGTTCTTCAGCACCAGCGGATGGCTGCGTGCGATCTCCAGCAGGACGCCATGCACGTGCTTGACGTCGCTGCCATAGGCAACGCCGACCTTGATGTCGATCCGGCCGAGCTTGTTGCGGTGCGTCCAGTTGCCGACCGCATTGTTGATCAGGTTTGAATTGGGCAGGATCACCGATTGCCGTTGGAACGTTTCGATCTCGGTGGCGCGCACGCTGATCTTCTTGACCGTGCCGCTGATGTCACCGGCGACGATCCAGTCGCCGACCTTGAACGGCCGCTCGGCCAAAAGGATCAGGCCCGACACGAAATTCGAGACGACATTCTGCAGGCCGAAACCGATGCCGAGGGACAGGGCGCCGGCGACCAGCGCAAGATTGGAGAGGTCGATACCGGCCGCCGAAATGCCGACCAGTGCCGCGACCGCGACGCCGGCATAACCGACCGCCAGCCGGATCGAATTGCGCACGCCGGTGTCGACCCGGCCGCGCGCCATCACCGAGCCGTCGAGCCAGCCCTGGAACCAGCGCGTGAGGAAATAGCCGATAATGAAGACGACGACGCCGGTGAGAATGCCGGTGACCGAGATCGTCACCGAACCGATGGTGAGGCCGGTCGCCAGCTTGTAGGCCCAGGCCTGAATGTCGCCGGGCTGGAAGCCCCACATCAACAGGATCAGCGGCAGGAACACCAGCACAATCATGATGTTGATGGCGGCGCTGACGACAAGCCCGAGCTGGTCGAGGGCGGTCTCTTCGTAGCTTGAATTGGCCGCTAGCCAGCGCCCGATCGAAGTTTTGGCGAACCCGCCTTCCTCGCCGATCGCCCGCGCCGACAGGAAACCGATATAGGCGGTGACCAGGATCGTGCCGGTGACCACGACCTGCAGCGAGACGAAAATTGCAAGGCCGATATAGCCAAGCAGTGCCGACGCGATGGTGAATAGGCCTAGCGCGATGGCGGTGTAGCGCAGCCACGCCGGCCAGGGGCGCCAGCTTCCGTCGGGAGCCTTGAACGGCTTCAGTAGGCCCATAAGGATCAGGATGATGCCGACGATGATGGTGGCGATGAAGCTTCTGGCGATGGTCAGCGACAGTGGCGAGCCCATCTTGTCGTTCACGACCGACAGGAAATAGTTGATGCCGATGGCGACGGCCATGGCGGTCGTCAGCCGCACCAGCCAGCGCGCCGGGCCGGTTTCGACCGGGATCAGGCGCCAGTTCGGCAATCGGGGCTCGAGCGCTGCGTTGGTCAGGCGGTTGACGCAGAACACCACCGCGACAACGGCAACCAGCGAATTCAGGAAGATGCCGATGTCACCGCGTAAAACATTGTAATAATTGAAGAAGAAGATCGTCGAGACAAGGAAGGCGCCGACCGCCAGCGTCGGCAGCAATGTCGACCAGAACGCCACCGACAGCCGGCTGAGATAGGAGGGGTCCTCGACGGAGGGATCCGCTTCGAAGACGCGGCCGAACAGGCGTCGGCCGCCGATAAAAAGCACTGCAGCGAATGCGAGCGCCATCAAAGTCGCGGCAAGAATGGCCTGGAACTTGAACTTGAAGGCGAAGCTCAGCCAGGACGAGACCGCCTTATAGAAGCCGGAAAACTCAGCGTTGGCGTCGGAAAAGACTTCGGGGCTGAGCGCATCGGACAGCACGTAGCGCTTGGTAAGCACATTGCGAAACAGCTCGCTGCGCATGTTGCCGATCTTCTCGATCAGCCCACTGATGCGGATCGACAGGTTCTGCGCGCTGGCAATAACGGCGTTGATCTCGGCTTTTTCGGAAGCCAAGGCCTGGCGTTCACCGGTTACGATGTCTGGCTCGGCCGGCTGGCCCGCGGCCGGCGGAGGTCCCAGCACCTCAATCCGATCGTTGATATCGCCGAGACGCGAGCGGAACGCTAGCGCGCTGGTGAGCGCCGCCCGCGACAGATCCTCCAATTGCAGACGGATTTCCACCAGGGTGGCATCGTCTTGGCCGTCCTGCTGTATTTTCTTCTCGAGACCGTCGGTCTTGGCCGTCAGACTCTGGATGACCTTCTGCTGGTCTGCGATCAACCCGGCGGCGCCCTGCCCGAGTGCCTGCGCCATTGCAACGAACGACGGCGGCGCCGAGACGACAAGCGCAAGAATCAAGACCAGGCGGAGTAAACGAAAGAACATGTTTTTTTCTGGCGACTCGCGGGCGGCATCGGCAGTTTTGGAGCACGTCCTTGATAAAGAGGCTCATATCACGGGGCAAGTCATCCCAGGCGTCTCGTTTTTCGAAGCCGGCCAATCGAACTCGGCCAATCGGAGTCGGTCAATCGAAGTCGGGGAGTCGAAAAGCGATGGCGCAATCTTGGCTTTGCGTTGGCCACCTGCTCTATAGTCTGCCGCCAAGCCTGAAATGGATGACAATAAGAATGGCGGAATATTCGGCCTTTTCGCTTCTCAAAAACGCGCTGACCGGAAACAAGGACTGGAGGCCGGCCTGGCGCAAGCCCGACCCGAAGGCGTCCTACGACGTGATCGTCATCGGCGGCGGCGGCCATGGCCTGTCGACCGCTTACTACCTAGCCAAGGAGCACGGCATCGCCAATGTCGCGGTGCTGGAGAAGGGCTGGCTCGGCTCCGGCAATGTCGGCCGCAACACCACAGCGGTCCGTTCCAATTATCTCCTGCCGGCCAACACGCGCTTTTACGAGCATTCGATGAAGCTGTGGGAGAACCTGGCCCACGACCTCAACTACAACGTCATGTTCTCGCAGCGCGGCTGCCTGAACCTCGCCCACACACCTGCCCAGCTCGACGACTATGCCCGGCGCGGCAACGCCATGCGCCATCTCGGCGTCGACGCCGAACTGATGACTACGGCGGAGATCGCCCGCCTGGTACCGGCACTGGACGTCTCGGCCACCGCGCGCTTCCCGATTGTCGGCGGCCTGATGCAGCGGCGCGCCGGCACCGCCCGCCACGACGCCGTCGCCTGGGGCTATGCGCGCGCTGCAGATCGCCGCGGCGTCGACATCATCGAAAACTGCGAGGTCACCGGCTTCCTGCGCGACGGCGACCGTATCACCGGCGTCACGACGACGCGCGGCGAAATCCGCGCCAAGAAGGTAGCCGTCGCAGTGGCCGGCAGCACCGGGCAAGTCATGCGGCTCGCCGGCATCGAGACGATGCCGATCGAGAGCCACGTGCTGCAGGCCTTCGTCACGGAATCGCTAAAGCCGTTCATCGATACGGTCCTGACCTTCGGCATGGGCCATTTTTATATGTCGCAATCGGACAAGGGCGGCCTTGTCTATGGCGGCGATCTTGACGGCTACAACAGCTACGCCCAACGCGGCAGCCTGCCGATCGTCGATGAGGTGATGAGCGAGATGCTGGCGCTCTTCCCTGGGCTGGCCCGTGTCCGCATGCTGCGCTCATGGGGCGGCGTCTGCGACATGTCTATGGACGGTTCGCCAATCATCACCACCGGTCCGCTGCCGGGCATGTATCTCAACTGCGGCTGGTGCTATGGCGGCTTCAAGGCGACGCCGGCTTCCGGCTGGTGCTTTGCCTGGACCATTGCCAAGGACGAGCCACACGATCTCAACGCGGCCTTCACGCTCGACCGCTTCTACCGTGGCCTGGTGATCGACGACAAGGGCCAGGGCGCCACGCCCCGGCTGCATTAGGCCATGATCCCGAACCGCAGGTCCGCGTCAGCGAAAACTGGAAACCGGTTTTCGGACAAGATCGTGGTCAAACGAGAAGTTTAAGAGATCCATGCTCATCACCTGCCCCTATTGCGGCCCGCGCGACGTGATCGAATTCACCTATCAGGGCGACGGCAATCGCCAGCGCCCACAGCCCGCCTCGCAGAATCTCGACGCCTGGAACGCTTATGTCTACGACCGGCTGAACCCGGCCGGTGACCACAATGAGATCTGGCAGCATTCCGGTGGCTGCCGCGCCCATCTCAGGGTCGTGCGCAACACGCTGACGCACGAGATCTCCAGCACCGCGTTCGCGCGCGGCGATCACAATTCGGTTGCGCGGCACCGGGCCGAGGACAAGCCATGAGCCCGCGCCGTACCGAGGCTGGCGGCCTCATAGACCGGCTGCGGACCATTCGTTTCACCTTCGACGGCGCGCCCTATACCGGCCACGCCGGCGACACGCTGGCTTCGGCGCTGCTTGCCAACGGCGTCACCCTGTTCGGGCGTTCGTTCAAATATCACCGTCCCCGCGGCGTGCTGACCGCCGGCGTCGAGGAGCCTAACGCGCTGGTCACCGTGTTGCGGGGCGAGGTTCGCGAGCCGAACATTCCCGCCACCATGGTCGAGATCTATGACGGGCTGACCGCAATCAGCCAGAACCGTTTCCCCTCACTTGCCTGGGATGTCAGTGCCGTGAACCAGCTCGGCGGCAAGCTTTTGTCGGCCGGCTTCTACTACAAGACCTTCATGGGACCGGTGATCGGTCCGCTGAAGGGCACGCGCTTCTGGATGTTCTGTGAGCATTTCATCCGCCGTGCCGCCGGCCTGGGCAAGGCAGGCACGGCTCCCGATACGGCGCGCTACGAACGCATGAATGCGTTTTGCGATGTGTTGGTAGTCGGCTCCGGCCCGGCCGGACTGATGGCCGCCAGGGCTTCCGATCAGGGTGCACGCGTCATCCTGGCCGAGCTCGAGCCGCATTTCGGCGGCTCGGCCAATTGGTCGGGCGAGACGATCGATGGCATGCCGGCCGCCGACTGGGCGGGGCGCGCCGCTGGCCAGCTCGAAGGCCGTGACAATGTCCGCCTGCTGCCGCGCACCACGGTCTGGGGCTATTATGACGGCAACACGCTTGCTGCGCTCGAACGCGTCACCGACCACAAGGAAACGCCCGGCAAGGGCGAACCCCGCCATCGCTACTGGACAATCCGCGCCAAGTCGGTGGTGCTGGCCACCGGCTCCCTGGAGCGTCCGCTGGTCTTTCCGGGCAATGATCGACCAGGCGTGATGCTGGCTCATGCGGCCGAGCGTTTTGCCAATGAATATGGCGTGCTGCCCGGCGACAGGATCGGGCTGTTCACCAACAATGACAGCGCCTATCGCGCGGCCCTGGCGCTGAAGAAGGCCGGCGCCGTGATCGTCGCCATCGTCGACGTACGCCCTGAGCTTTCGAGCGAGATGCACAAGCTGGCCGGCGAAACCGAGGCCGAGATCTTTTCTGGCCACGCGGTGATCGCCACCGAGGGCGGCAAGGCGCTGTCCGGCTTCAAGGTGCAGCGCTTCGATATGGCGAGTGGCGCGCTTTCCGGCGATCCGCGCAGCATCCACGCCGATTGCCTGCTGATGTCGGGCGGCTGGTCGCCGACCATCCATCTGGCCAGCCAGGCCGGCGCCAAGGCGGAATGGAACGAAACGTTGCAAGCGTTCCTGCCGCCGAAACCTACAACACGGCAATGGATCGGCGCCGGCGCCTTCACCGGCAGTTTCTCCACCGCCGAGGCGATCGCCGAAGGTCGCGCCGCCGGTTTTTCCGCGACGGGCGGAACCGGCGCGCCGGCGGCCTTGCCGGTTGTCGAAGCCGCACCCGGCGATCCCGATCCGGCGCCGGTGTTCGAGATCAGGGCCAGTGGAAAGAGCTTCGTCGATTTCCAGCATGATGTGACGGCCGACGACGTGCGGCTGGCGCATCGGGAAGGCTTCGTCTCGGTCGAGCATCTGAAGCGCTACACCACGCTCGGCATGGCGACCGACCAGGGCAAGAGTTCCAACATACCAGGCCTGGCCATAATGGCCGAGGCGCTGGGCAAGCCGATCCCGCAGGTCGGCACGACGCGCTTTCGCCCGCCCTTTGCGGCGGTATCGATCGGCTCGCTTGCCGCCGAACGCTTCGGCGATCTGAAGCCCGAGCGGCTGACGCCGATGCATGACTGGCACGTCGCCAACGGCGCCACCATGTATTCGGCCGGCCTCTGGTACCGGCCGATGATCTACGGCCATCCCGGCGAGACGATCGAGCAGGCCTATGTGCGCGAAGCGAGAGCCACGCGCGAGAGCGCCGGCATCGTCGACGTCTCGACACTGGGCAAGATCGCCGTGCAAGGCCCGGACGCGGCGGAATTCCTTGACCGCGTCTACACCAACATGTTTTCGACGCTGGCCGTCGGCAAGGCGCGCTACGGGCTGATGCTGCGCGAGGACGGTCTCGCCTTCGATGACGGCACAACATGGCGGCTCGGCGAGCAGGATTTCCTGATGACCACCACCACCGCCAATGCCGGCAAGGTGATGCAGCATCTGGAGTATTTCCTCGACGTGATCTGGCCGGAGCTGAAGGTCCACGTCACCTCGGTGACCGATCAATGGGCCGGTGCCGCCATCGGCGGGCCGAAGGCAAGGCAGATATTGGCTGCTTGCGTCAGCGGCACCGCCGTCGACAATGCCGCACTGCCCTTCATGGGCATCGTCCACGGCGAAATCGCCGGCGTGCCGGTGATAATCTGCCGGCTGTCCTTCTCCGGCGAAATGGCCTTCGAGGTCTATTCCGGCGCCGGTTACGGCACCCATGTCTGGGAGGCGCTCATCGAAGCCGGCAAGCCGTTCGGGCTGGTGACCTACGGGCTGGAGGCGCTGGGCACCATGCGCATCGAGAAAGGCCACGTCACCGGTGCCGAGATCGACGGCCGTACCACGGCACGCGACCTGCATCTCGACTGGATGCTGTCGAAGAAGAAGCCGTTCATCGGCTCGGCGATGATGGATCGCGAGGGGCTGATCGCACCCGACCGCCTGGAACTCGTCGGTATTGTTTCGCTCGACAACCAGCCGCTCAATGGGGGCGCACACATCGTCGAGGAGCTTGACGAAGCCAATCCCCACGGCTCGCTTGGCCACATCACCGCCTGCTGCTATTCGCCGGCGCTCGGCAAATATATCGCGCTTGCCCTGGTCAAGGGCGGCAAGGCGCGGCGCGGCTCGCGTGCCTACGTTTCCGACCCGTTGCGCAACCGGTTCGGGCCGGTCGAGATCGTCTCCAACCATTTCTTCGATCCGGACGGGAGCCGCATGCATGGTTGAACGCCAATCACCGCTTGAGCCGGTGCTGCATCCGGGCTCGCATGGCGATTTCGAGCACGGCGTCGAAATCATCCTCTCCAAAACCAGGCCGGGGTCGATTCTGCAGCTCGCCGCCTGGCCCGGCGAGGAGAAGACGTTGATGGCCGGCATCCATACGGTCACCGGCCTGACTTTGCCCGACGGCGCCGGCGGCGGTGTGACGAACGGCGCCAGGTCGGTGTTCGGCTTTGCGCCGGGAAAATTTACGGTTGTCGATGAAGCCGAGGGATTGGCGACGGCCTTTGCCGATGTCGTCACTCCGGCCATCGGTACGGTCACCGATCTTTCGCACGGCCGCACCGCGATCCGTATCGCCGGGCCGAAGGCCGAGTGGGTACTGGCGAAGTTCTTCGCCATCGACTTCGCGCTGCCGGCCTTCCCGATCGGCGCCGGCCGCTCGACCATGCATCACGACGTCTTCGCGCAGATCCAGCGCACCGCGGCCGATCAGTTCGATATCTATGTGTTCCGGTCGTTCGCACGCTCGTTCTGGAAGGCACTCTGCCACGCCAGCGAGGAAGTCGGCTACGACGTGCAATAACTCAGGCGGCGCGTCGCCACGTTAGCTGGCGAACGTCACCCACTCTTCCAGCGGCGCGCGGTCGGTGCGGAATGCGTTTTCGGGCTTGGACGTGTCCTCATAGCCGAGCGCCATGCCGCAGACGACGATCTCCTCGTCGGGAATGTTGAGCACCGGCCTGATCTGCCGGTGATAGGGCGCGAAGGCAGCTTGCGGACAGGTGTGCAGGCCCCTGCCCCGCGCCGCGACCATGATGTTTTGCAGGAACATGCCGTAGTCGATCCACGACCCCTTGTTCAGCCGCCGGTCGACGGTGAAGATCATGCCGACCGGCGCATCGAAGAAGATGAAGTTGCGGTCGTGCTGCGCGCGCATCCTGTCGACCTCGCGCCGGCCGATGCCGAGCACGCCGTAGAGACCGAAGCCGTTGGCCCGCCGCCGCGTCAGATAGGGTTCGAAGAACTGGTCGGGATAATAGCGATATTCGTCCCACTCCGCCTTTTCGGCGCGGATGCCCGAGCTGAGGATGGCATCGGTGATGCGCTGCTTGACCTCGCCCTTGGTCACATAGACCTTCCAGGGCTGCATGTTGGTGCCTGAGGGCGCGCGCGCGGCAACGGCGAGAATATCGCGGATGGTCTCGTCGTCGATCATATCGGGCAAGAAGGCGCGTACCGATCGGCGCGAGGTGATCGCGTCATCGACGATCGCCGCCGCAATCCGGGAGTTGTTTTCCAGCATGGCCGTCCCTTTGCGTATGATCCCGAACCCGATTCTCCGGAAGGATCATGCGCCGACTAGAAGTGATGGAGCATCCTTGCGCGTCTTTTTGAACGCCCGATAAGCCTATCCGCCTCGACCGGACGCCCCACTCGCCGCTCGTGCGCCGAGCCTTTGCCCGAACCGTCAAAATGGCGCAAGTAAATCTTGTGGGCGCATGAAAATCCTCTTGATTTTTTCACAAACGTGCCGTCACATGAAATTTGCTGGGAATTTTTCACCGAAACAGGGACAGCTTTGCCCTCAACCGCGGCCAGATCGGAACAAGACAGCGGCGAACGGCTGCTGGCCGGCGACATCCGCGCGTTGCGCAAGGCGCGCGGACTGACGCTTGCCGAGACCGGCCTCAAGCTCGGCCGCTCCGTCGGCTGGGTCAGCCAGGTCGAGCGCGGCCTGTCGATCCCGTCGCTCGGCGACCTCAGAGCCTTCGCCGAATTGTTCGGCGTGCCGGTCAGCCTGTTCTTCAGCCATGACGTGCCTGTCGAGACCGAGCGCGGCGTGGTCGTGCGCGCCGGCAGCCGACGCGTGCTTGGCACAAGCGATTCTGGCCTGGTGGAGGAGCTGCTGTCGCCAGATCTCGGCGGTAGCTTCGAGCTGCTGCGTTCGGCCTTCGCCCCGGGTGCCGAGATGAAGACCGAGGCGCGCCGGCCGACCGAGGAAGCCGGCTACGTCGCTTCCGGCAGCTTCGACATCGAAATTGCTGGCGTCTGGCACCGGCTTGGCGAAGGCGACTCCTTCCGCTTCGACGGCAAGCCGTTCCGCTGGCGCAATCCTGGAGCCGAGCCGGCTGTCGTCATCTGGGTGGTTTCGCCGCCTGTCTACTGAACGAATGCATGTCGCCCAAAAGTGCGTGGCGGTTTGGGACAACGACATGCATCAAAACAAATAGTCGGAGAAGAACATGGCCGGTTTGCCGACCACGGCACGCGTTGTGATCATCGGAGGCGGTGTCGTCGGCGCCTCCTCGCTCTATCATCTCGCCAAAGCGGGCTGGATCGACTGCGTGCTTCTGGAGAAGAACGAGCTGACTTCCGGCTCGACCTGGCATGCCGCCGGCAACGTGCCGACTTTCTCCTCGTCATGGTCGCTGATGAACATGCAGCGATATTCGACCGAACTCTATCGCCGGCTGGGCGACGAGGTCGGCTATCCAATGAACTACCACGTCACCGGCTCGCTCAGGCTAGCCCATAGCGCGGAGCGCATGCAGGAATTCCAGCGCGCCAAGGGCATGGGCCGCTACCAGGGCATGGACATCGATGTCGTCGGGCTCGACGAGATCAAGCGTCGTTACCCCTTCATCGAGACGCATGAGCTGAAAGGCGCGCTCTACGATCCGAATGACGGCGACATCGACCCGGCGCAATTGACCCAGGCGCTGGCTAAAGGTGCCCGCGACATGGGCGCGAAGATCATCCGCTTCTGCCCGGTCACCGGCGTGCGCCGAGAAAACGACGAGTGGGTGGTCGAGACGGCGCAAGGCGAGATCCGCTGCGAGATCGTCGTCAACGCCGCCGGATACCGCGCCGCCGAGATCGGCAGGATGTTCGGCCGCGAGGTGCCGATGATGGTGATGAGCCATCAATATATCCTGTTCGAGGAAATCCCCGAACTGGCGGCGTGGTCGAAGGAACAGGGCAAGAAGCTGCCGCTGCTGCGCGACGTCGATACGTCCTATTATCTGCGCCAGGAAAAGAACGGTATGAATCTCGGCCCTTATGAGCGCAATTGCCGCGCCCACTGGGTCGGCCACAACGACCCGATGCCCGACGACTTTTCGTTCCAGCTGTTTCCCGACGATCTCGATCGGCTGGAAGATTACCTGGCCGATGCTGTCGCCCGCGTGCCGATCCTCGGCACCGCCGGCCTATCCAAGGTCATCAACGGGCCGATCCCCTATGCGCCGGACGGCAACCCGCTGATCGGGCCGATGCCCGGCGTGCCCAACGCCTTCGAGGCCTGCGTCTTCACCTTCGGCATCGCCCAGGGCGGCGGCGCCGGCAAGGTGCTGGCCGAATGGGTGACCGAGGGCCAGACCGAATGGGATATGTGGTCCTGCGATCCGCGCCGTTTCACCGCCTTCGCCTCGGCTCCGGATTATTGCGTTGCCAAGGGCATGGAAATCTACGGCAACGAATACGCCATCCAGTTCCCGCGCCATGCCTGGCCGGCCGGACGCGATCGCAAGCTGTCGCCGCTCCACGGCCGCATCAAGGCACTCGGCGCACAGTTCGATGCCTATAATGGCTGGGAACGCGCCACCTGGTATGCGCAGCCCGGTGACGACGTCTCCGAAGAAGCCACGCTGACTTTCCGCCGCGACGGGCCGTGGCAGCATCGTGTGCGCCAAGAATGCCTCGCCGTCCGCGATGCCGCCGGCATTCTGGACCTGCCGGGCTTTTCCCGTTTCAATCTCGACGGTCCAGGTGCCGCCGAATGGCTCAGCCTCCAGGTCACGGGCCTGGTGCCGAAACCCGGCCGCATCGGCCTCGTCTATTTTGCAGACGACAAAGGCCGCATCGTCACCGAAATGTCGGTGATCCGCCACGACGAGAACCTGATGACGCTGATCACCGCCGCGGTGGCTCAGTGGCATGATTTCGAATGGCTGAAATCGCGCATCCCAAAGGACGCCACATTCAAGCTGATCGACAGGACGGAGGAATACTCTACCCAGATCCTCGCCGGTCCCAACTCGCGAAAAATCCTGGCCGAACTCTGCGCGGCCGACCTCACCCTGCCCTGGCTGACGCATCAGGAGACCAATATCGCCGGACGTTGGGCAAAGCTGGTGCGCGTGTCCTTCGCGGGCGAGCTCGGCTGGGAAATCCACAGCAAGATCGATGATACCGCAGCGATCTTCGACACCGTCTGGGCAGCTGGCCGGAAGCACGGCCTGAAACCGTTCGGCATGTACGCGCTGGATTCGCTGCGGCTCGAAAAAGGTTACCGCACCTGGAAGGGCGACCTGTCGACCGCCTATTCGATCCTGCAGGGCGGGCTGGAGCGCTTCGTCAGATGGGACAAGCCTGACTTCCGCGGCAAGGCAGCGCTGCAGAACGAGAAGCAGCAGGGCGTCAAGAAACGCTTCGTCACGCTTGTCGTCGAAAACCCCGGTGACTGCGATGCGCCTTATATGTCGACGCTGTGGCGTGACGGCCGGATCGTCGGCGAGACGACGTCCGGCGGCTGGGGTCATCGGATCGACAAATCGATCGCGCTCGGCATGCTGCGCGCGGACCTGACCGAGCCGGGAACGGCGGTCGAGGTCGAGATCTTCGGGGAACGTTTTCGGGCGGTCGTGCAGGAGGATGAGCCGTTATGGGATCCAAAGAACGAGAGGCTCAGAGCATGAAGAAAGTGATCCTCACCGATGGCGGCATGGGCCAAGAGCTGGTCCGCCGCAGCAGCTCCGAGCCGACGCCGCTGTGGTCGGCCAGGGTGCTCATCGACGAACCGGATCTGGTGCGCGACCTGCATGCCGAATTTATCCGCGCGGGCGCCCGCGTCATAACCATCAACACTTATTCCGCAACGCCGGAGCGGCTGGCGCGCGAAGGCGCGGAAGAGCTGTTCAAGCCGCTGCAGAAGCGCGGCATCGAACTGGCAAGGCAAGCACGCGACCAGGCCGGCGACGCGGCGATCGCCGGCTGCCTGTCGCCGCTGTTCGGCAGCTATGCGCCAGCGCTGACGATATCCTTCCAGGATACGCTCGACGTCTATCGCCGTATCGTTGCCGAGCAGGCGGACGGCGTCGATCTGTTTCTGTGCGAAACCATGGCGTCGGCCGAAGAGGCGCGCGCCGCCGTCACCGCGGCATCGGAAAGCGGCAAGCCTGTATGGGTGTCGTGGACGCTCGCCGACCACGGCGCACCGCGCCTGCGCAGCGGCGAAGCCATTGCGGCGGCGGCAAGCGCTCTCGACGGCCTGCCCGTCACGGCCCGGCTGATCAATTGCTGCCGGCCCGAGGCGATCGCTGCAGCGCTCCCCGAACTGATCGCCCTCGGCGGGCCGGTCGGCGCCTATGCCAACGGCTTCACTTCGGTCGAGGCACTCAACCATGGCGGCACCGTGGAAGTGCTGCACGCCCGCCACGACCTCGATCCGGATGCCTATGCCGGCCAGGCGATCGGCTGGGTCGAGGCTGGCGCCGGCATCGTCGGCGGCTGCTGCGAAGTCGGACCGGCCCACATCGCCGCGCTGCGCGACCGGCTCGAACAAGCCGGCTACGAAATTTCGGGAGTAGCATAATGCCCAGACCATCATCGCGCATTTCCGGCATCGTGCCTTCGGGCAAGGATGGCTGGGAGGTTCATTCCGCTGCCTGGGCGCGCAAGCAGGCTGGCGAGGACATCATCATGCTGTCGGTCGGCGACCATGATTTCGACACGCCGGGCGAGACGATCGAAGCCTGTGTGACGGCCGTCCGCGCCAGCAATCACCACTACACGCCGCTTGCCGGCGTTCCACGCCTGCGCAAGGCGATGGCGGCGGCCTCGACGCAGTGCACCGGGGTTGCGACCAGCCCCGACCAGGTCATCGCCACGCCGGGCGGGCAGGCCGCGCTTTACGCGGCCATTCAAGCGGTTCTCGACCAGGGCGACCATGCCATCGTCGTAGCGCCCTATTACGCCACCTATCCGAATACCTTCAGTGCGGCGGGCGCCGAGTTCAGCGTCGTCGAGACCCCCGCCGAAGACAGCTTTCAGCCGCGCGCCGCCGACATCCGCGCCGCCCTTCGGCCGAACACCCGCGCCATCCTGATCAACACGCCGAACAATCCCACGGGCGCCGTCTATTCGCGCGAGCGCCTGGAAGAGCTGGCGCAGATCTGCCGCGAGCATGACCTTTGGCTCCTGTCGGACGAGGTCTACTGGACGCTGGGCCGCGGCGAGCACGTCTCACCACGCTCGCTGCCTGGCATGACGGAACGCACGCTAGTCATCAATTCGATGTCCAAGAGCCACGGCATGACCGGCTGGCGCATGGGCTGGCTGACCGGGCCCGAGGAGATGATCTCGCTGCTGACCGACCTCAATCTGGTGATGACCTACGGCCTGCCGGCCTTCATCAGCCTCGCCTGCGCCGAGGCGCTCGAAAACGGCTACGGCGTCGAGGAGATCGCCGAGCGCTATGCCGCGAGGCGCGCCGTCGTTCTCGATGCCATGCGCGGTATGAACAACGTCACCGTGCGCGGCTCCGAAGGCGGCATGTATGTGATGCTCGACATATCGGCGATCGAGCCGGACGACGAAAAATTCGCCTGGGCTTTCCTCGACCAGGAGAAGGTCGGCGTTATGCCCGGCTCGAGCTTCGGCGCGGCCGCAGCAGGCCACATCCGCTTCAGCCTCTGCCAGCCTGAGCCGGTGCTGATGGAGGCTGCCACACGCCTGCGCCGCTTCGCATCCAGCTATCGCCGCGAGGCCGCATGAGCGCCCCGCCCACCAAAGCCATTCCGACCAAGGCCATTCCTCCCAAAGCAAGGGCGGTCATCATCGGCGGCGGCGTCTCCGGTTGCTCGGTCGCCTATCATCTGGCCAAACTCGGCTGGACCGATATCGTGCTGCTCGAGCGCAAGCAGCTGACGTCAGGCACGACATGGCACGCTGCCGGCCTGATCGGCCAATTGCGCGGCTCGCAGAACATGACGCGGCTGGCGAAATATTCGGCCGACCTCTACGTCAAGCTCGAGGCCGAGACCGATGTCGGCACTGGCATGCGCCAGGTCGGCTCGATCACCGTGGCGCTGACCGAGGAGCGCAAGCACGAGATCTATCGGCAGGCGTCTCTCGCCCGCGCCTTCGATGTCGAGGTGCGCGAGATTTCGCCAGGTGAAGTCAAGCAGATGTACCCGCATCTCAATGTATCCGATGTGGTCGGCGCCGTGCATCTGCCGCTCGACGGCCAGTGCGACCCCGCCAACATCGCCATGGCCTTGGCCAAGGGCGCGCGCCAGCGTGGTGCGACGATCGTCGAGAATGTGAAGGTGACCAAGGTCCATACCAGGGCCGGCCGCGTCACCGGGGTGTCCTGGGCGCAAGGCGACGAGCTAGGCACGATCGAGGCCGATATCGTCGTCAACTGCGCCGGCATGTGGGCACGCGAGCTTGGCGCCCAGAACGGCGTCACCATCCCGTTGCACGCCTGCGAACATTTCTATCTCGTCACCGAGCCGATCGCCGGGCTTTCCCGCCTGCCGGTGCTGCGCGTCCCGGACGAGTGCGCCTACTACAAGGAAGATGCCGGCAAGATGATGCTCGGCGCCTTCGAACCGGTAGCCAAGCCGTGGGGCATGAACGGCATAAGCGAGGATTTCTGCTTCGACCAGTTGCCCGCGGACATGGATCACTTCGAGCCGATCCTCGAAATGGGCGTCAACCGCATGCCGATGCTGGGCACCGCCGGCGTCCACACCTTCTTCAACGGCCCCGAAAGCTTCACGCCCGACGATCGCTACTATCTCGGCGAGGCGCCGGAGCTTTCCGGCTACTGGATGGCGACCGGCTACAATTCGATCGGCATCGTCTCCTCCGGTGGCGCCGGCATGGCGCTGGCGCAATGGATCAATGACGGCGAGGCGCCTTTCGATCTCTGGGAGGTCGACATCCGCCGCGCCCAGCCGTTCCAGAAGAACCGCCGTTATCTCAAGGAGCGCGTCTCCGAAACGCTCGGCCTGCTCTACGCCGATCATTTCCCCTACCGGCAGATGGCGACTTCGCGGAACATAAGGCGCTCGCCGCTGCATGAGCATCTGCAGGCGCGCGGTGCCGTGTTCGGCGAGGTCGCTGGCTGGGAGCGCGCCAACTGGTTCGCCAGGCCCGGCCAGGAGCGCGAATACCGCTATTCCTGGAAACGGCAGAACTGGTTCGACAACCAGCGTGAGGAGCATCTGGCGGTCAGGAACGGCGTCGGCCTGTTCGACATGACCTCGTTCGGCAAGATCCGCGTCGAAGGCCGCGACGCCTGCGCCTTCCTGCAAAGGCTCTGCGCCAACGACATGGATGTGGCGCCGGGCAAGATCGTCTATACCCAGATGCTCAACCAGCGCGGTGGCATCGAGAGCGACCTCACCGTCTCGCGGCTGTCTGAAACAGCCTTCTTCCTCGTCGTGCCCGGTGCGACGCTGCGGCGCGACCTGGCCTGGCTGCGAAAACACCTTGCCGACGAGTTCGTCGTCATCACCGATGTGACCGCTGCCGAAGCCGTGCTCTGCCTGATGGGCCCGGATGCAAGAAAGCTGATTCAAAGGGTGAGCCCCAACGATTTTTCAAACGAAAACAACCCGTTCGGGACGTTTCAGGAGATCGAAATCGGCATGGGGCTGGCCCGCGCCCACCGCGTCACCTATGTCGGCGAGCTCGGCTGGGAGCTTTATGTCTCGACCGATCAGGCCGCCCACGTCTTCGAGGCGATAGAAGAAGCCGGCACCGACGTCGGCCTGAAGCTATGCGGCCTGCACACATTGGATTCCTGCCGCATCGAAAAGGCCTTCAGGCATTTCGGCCACGACATCACCGACGAAGACAATGTGCTGGAGGCCGGCCTCGGCTTTGCCGTGAAGACGGCCAAGGGAGACTTCCTCGGCCGCGATGCGGTGCTGAAGAAGAAAGAAACCGGCCTGTCGCGCCGGCTGGTGCAGTTTCGCCTGAACGACACCGAGCCGCTGCTCTTCCACAACGAGGCGATCCTGCGCGACGGCAGGATCGTCGGTCCGATCACCTCGGGCAATTACGGCCATCATCTCGGCGGCGCTATCGGGCTTGGTTACGTGCCTTGCAAGGGCGAGAGCGAGGCGGATGTCCTGTCGTCGTCCTACCAGATCGAGATCGCCGGCGAGCGCTTTGCGGCGGAGGCGTCGCTTAAGCCGATGTACGATCCGAAGGCGGAACGGGTGCGGACGTAGCGCACCTCAGAGCGCGTCGATCCTGGCCGCGACTTTCGCCACGAACCTGGTCCGACTGCCCTCGGTCGACAGGTTCATCGAGTAATGCGCAAGGTAGGAAACCGACCCGCCGGGCTGGATCGTCGCGCGCAGCACCCGATTGACCAGCTTGCGCGGCGGGTCACCCATCAGCATGGCTCGGAACCGGCTGCCGCCATAGGTTGTGACGGCGACCACCTTGCGAATATTGTGCAGTGACGGCTGCACTTTGCCGGCGACCAGCTTGAACGACACGCCGGGCAGGAAGACGCGATCGAAAAAGCCTTTCAGAATGGCCGGATAGCCGAAGTTCCACACCGGAAACGACAGCACCAGCGCCTCGGCCCGCAGCAAGCGCTCGACATAAGCCGACGCCGGATCGCCGTCGCTGCGTTCGTCGTGATAGGACATCCGTTCGGCGCGCGTCAGCCTGGGATCGAAATTCTCGGCATAGAGGTCGCAGTCGTCGACCACATGGCCGGCCGCCTTCAGGCGCTCGACGATGGTCCGGTGCAGGCCGGCATTGAAGCTGGTCTCCACCGGATGAGCGTAGAGGACGAGGATGTTCAACCCGCGTTCTCCAGCCCCTTGAACAGGAACGACTTGCCCGAGCGATAATCATAGTCCGGGTTTTCCCAGGCGATCATCTTGCCCGGATTGAGCAGCCCTTGCGGGTCGGTTTCGCGCTTGAAGGCGAGCTGCACCTCGTCGGTGCGCTTCATGCCGCCTTCTTCCAGCGTGTAGCGGTGCGGGTTGAAGATCCAGCAGCCATTGTCCTCGTGGATACGGATGATCTCGTCGAGCCGCTCCGCCGTGGTGAAGCGCACCAGCGGCAGCCCTGCGATGCCGATGGCGCCGTCGAAGCGGATGAATTCGAGATGCGCCGGCACCTCGTCACCGAAGCGATCGACCATCGCCTTGACGTGGCCGAGGTGGTCCGGCGACGGGTAGCGGGTCTGCAGGTAGGTGATCGTCGGATCGACCCGGATGGCACGCAGCGTCGTGTGGTTCCAGGTCAGCTCATAGGCCGGCGGCAACCCTTTGAGATCGGCCTCCTTGTCGGCCCGGAAGACAATCTCGCCCTTGCTGCGCGCCGTGAAGGCAAGGAAGGCATCCATCGCATGCGGTGCGATCATCAGGACGACGATGCTTTGGCCGCGCCGGAAAAACCGCTGGTGGCGCTTGAAATAATCGTAGGGGATCGGTGCTGCGATCGGCGTGATCAGTTTCGCCAGTATGCCGTCCTGGATGGCGAGGTCGTTGCCGAACCCGGCCGCATCCATGAAATCGTCGAAGCCGACGATGACGTCGATCCAGTCATAGCTGGCGGTCAGCGGCATCTCGACTTCGGTGATGATGCCGTTGGTGCCGTAGGCATGCATCACCTTCAGCACGTCCTCGCCGGTGAGCTCCATGACACGCGGCTCAGCCTCCATCGTCACGGTCCTCAGCCGGATGACATTGCCGAGATCGCGCAGTCCGCCCCAGCGGATCGAGCCGATACCGCCGGAGCCGCCGGCGACGAAGCCGCCGATCGATGCCGTGTTGTAGGTCGACGGCGACATGCGGAGCTCCTGGCCGGAATGCGCCCGCGTCGCTCTGTCGATGTCGGCGAGCACGGCGCCGGGGCCGGTGACGACACGGCCGGGGGCGATCGTCTTGACCGCGTTCATCTCGGCGAGATTGAGCACGACGCCGCCGGACAAGGGCATCGCTTGGCCGTAGTTCCCGGTACCGCTGCCGCGCGGCGTCACCGGCACGCCATGCCGGTGACAGGCGGCGAGAATGCGGACGACCTCGTCTTCGGTTTTCGGCGTCACGATCAGGTCGCCGGTGACGTGATCGAGCTGCTGCTTCAGCACCGGGCTGTACCAGTAGAAGTCGCGGCTCTTCTGCTGGACGATCGCCGGATGGTCGTCGATCTTCAAACCGTGCAGGTCGCGCTTGAGCGCCGCAATATCCATCATTCCACCATCAGATCATCGAGTTCGGCATAATCGGGCAACTGGCACTCGATCGACAGGCCGTCGCGTACAACGATGCGATCCGATTCGGGCCGTGACAGCAATTCCGTCCAGCTCCGTCCCTTGAAGACGACGAAATCGGCCGGCGCTCCGGCGGCAAGCGTGCCGAAACCGTCGAGCCGCATCACCTTGGCCGGCGTCGAAGTCACCGCTTGCGGCCAGTCGGCGACGGGATGGTCGAGATGCAGGATGCGCGTCGCCATCCGGTAAACCTCAAGCATGTCGAGATCGCCATAGGCGTAGAACGGGTCGCGCGTATTGTCGGAGGCGACGGCCACGGCAATGCCGCGCGCCTTCATCTCGTGCAGCAACGTCACCCCGCGCCAGCGCGGCGTGGTGTTGTCGCCGCGCCGGTCCTGCAGATAGAGATTGCACATCGGCAGCGACACCACCGTCAGGCCGGCCTTGGCGACCTTGTCCAGCGTGTCGAGCACGTCGAGATCGGGCTGGCGCGCCAGCGAGCAGCAATGGCCGACCAGGATGTTCCCCTCGAAACCGTTCCAAAGGGCGGCTTCGGCGATTTTCTTCAACGAGATCGCCGCGATGTCGTCGGTCTCGTCGGCATGGAAATCGAGGTCGAGGCCGTGCTTGATCGCCTGCGCAAATACCTGGTCAAGCAGTTCTTCGAGATCCGGTACTATATAGGTGACGACGCCGAGCACGCCGTTGGCCGCAGCCACTCGCTTGGCCAGCCTCTCGAACCATTTCCTGTCGCGCACGCCCTCGATGCCGAGCAGGCAGGCCGCCTGCAGCTCGATGCGGCCGCGCCATTCATCCCGCATCGTCTCGAACACCGGCCAGGAGATCTCTTCCTGCGGCGCAACGCTGTCGAGATGCGTGCGCAGTGCCCTGGTACCATGCGCATAGGCCGAGCGCAGCGAAAAATCCATGCGGCGGGCAACGTCGTCGGCGCTCCAGCGCGCCGCCCGATCGGCGCCCGTTGCGTTCAGCGCGCCCATGAAGGTGCCGTCCGGGTTGGGCTTTCGAGGCCAGATATGGCCCTTGTCGATATGGGTGTGGCAGTCGACGAAGCAGGGCAAGACGATCCGGCCGCCGAGATCGGTGGCGCCTGCCGGTGCATTGGATCGCTGATGTGCTGCAATGCTGGAGATTTTTCCATTGGCGACGGCGATATCCGTAAGCGCAAAGCCGTCGGCATCGAAGGCAGCCGCAAGCCCTGGCGTCAGCGACTGATGAACACGAACGTTTGCAAGATGATAAGGACCAGAGGCTGGTATCAAGCCGCACTCCCCTCTGTCCTGCTGGACATCTCCCACTCAAGGGGGGAGATCCGCAGCTTCAACCGGGGCGCTTCCTTTGCCGCGTCCGAGATTAGCGAAAACAAAACATGCAGCCGATCTCCCTCCTTGAGGGGGAGATGTCCGGCAGGACAGAGGGGGGTAACGGCGCCGACCATGCCTACCGCTCCTGCCTCAGCGCGCTCTCGTGCCAGCGCCGCAAAATGAGATGCGATACAAGCGACAGAACCAGGAAGATCAGGATGCCGGTCAGCGAGATCAGGATCAGCGCGGCGAACAGCCTTGGCGCGTTGAGCCGGTAGCCGGCCTCGATGATCCGCGAGGCGAGGCCGGACGACTGGCCGGTGGCGCCGGCGACGAACTCGGCCACCACCGCGCCGATCAGCGACAGCCCGCCGGCGATCTTCAGCCCACCGAGGAAATAAGGCATCGCCGCCGGCAGCCGCAGGTAGCGCAACTGCTGCCAGCGGGTCGCACCGTTGAGCTTGAACATGTCGCGCAGATTGCGGTCGACCGAATTGAGGCCGAGCGTGGTGTTGGAAAGGATTGGGAAGAAGGCGACGATCCAGGCGCAAAGCAAAAGCTTTGTCGTCTGGTTGTCGACATAGATGTTGATCAGCGGAAAGATCGCGACGATCGGCGTCACCTGCAGCACGATGGCGAACGGAAAGAACGACATCTCCACCCATTTCGACTGAGCGAACAGCACCGCCAGCCCGACGCCGCCGATGACGGCGAGAAGCAGGCTCAAGAAGGTGATCCTGAGTGTCACCAGCAGCGAGGAGAACAGCAGCCCGGCATCGTCATGCAACGTCTGCAGCACCACGCCGGGACGCGGCAGGATGTATTTCGGGATGTCGTTCCAGACGCAGACACGGTCCCACAGCCAGATCGCCAAGATCATGATGGCCAGCGGCAGCAGCCATCTGCCGATGCGCTCGAAGCGCTCCTGGCGGACGCGGCGCGCCTCCTCCGGGTCGAGCGCCAGGACTGGTTCTTCAATGGCCGTCATGATGCGGTCCGGCAGTTGAGTTGATGGCGCCGATCAGCACGTCGGATGCCTGGCGGCAGAGCGCGGCATAGTCGGGCGAGGTGCGAAACGCCTCGTCGCGCGGATAGGGCGCGTCGACGGCAAGCTCGGCGAACACTCGGCCCGGCCGCGCCGCCATGACGACGACACGGTTGGAGAGGAAAACGCTTTCGAAGACGCTGTGGGTGACGAAAACGACGGTGAAACGCTCATCCTGCCATAGCTCCAGAAGGTCATTGTTGAGCTTGAAGCGGGTGATCTCGTCGAGTGCCGCGAACGGCTCGTCCATCAACAGAATCCGCGGCTTGGTCACCATGGCGCGGGCGATCGAGACGCGCATCTTCATGCCGCCCGACAGTTCGCGCGGCACCGCCTTCTCGAAGCCGGTCAGGTGAACCCGCGCCAGCATCTCCATCACCGTCGGTGCCGCCTTGGCCCGCGACACGCCCCTCAGCCGCAGCGGCAGCCAGACATTGTCGAAGACGTCGGCCCAGGGCAGCAGCGTCGGCTCCTGGAAGACGAAGCCGATATTCGAGCGGTCGCCGATATTCGAACGATCGCGGGCGCCGCTGCCGCGCCAGTCGAGCAGGCCCGAGGTCGGCGTCGACAGGCCGGCAATCAGCCGCAGCGCCGTCGATTTGCCGCAGCCGGACGGCCCGAGCAGGCTGAGGAAATCGCCTTCCCGGATCGTCAGCTCGACATTGCTGAGCGCGGTGACGCCGTTGGAAAAAACCTTGCCGACGCCACGCAGCGCCAACAGCGTCGGCCCCGGTACACTTCCTGGCTGTTGCGCCACTTTCTCCAGCTTCACGGTCTACTTCTTCAGGTCGAGCCCGACGCCCTTGTTGACGAAGGAAAGCGTGTAGGCCTTCTTGATGTCGATGCCCGCCGGCGCGACCTTGGCCTTGACCATCTTGTCGTAAAAACTCTGGATGCGCGCGTCGGTCATGGCGCCGATGCCGAGCTTTTCGCTGTCGCCGGAATCGACGACGCCGAACTTCTTCAACTGCTCGATCGAGAAGGCGATCTGCTCATCCGTCATGTCCGGATTTTCCTTCTTGATCATTTCGTTGGCGGCCTTGTTGTCGCCGTAGAGATAATTGTACCAGCCCTTGGCCGAACCATCGACGAAGCACTGGACCACCTCGGGCCGCTTGTCGATCGTCTCCTGCATGGTCTCGACCGTCGTTGCATATGTGTCCCAGCCATAGTCGGCCAGCAGGAACTGGTTCGGCGTGAAACCGCCCTGCTTTTGAACGGCGAATGGCTCCGAGGTGACGTAACCCTGCTGGATCGACTTCTTGTTGGCGATGAACGGCGCAGGGTTGAAGGTGTATGGCACGCGCTTGGCGGCATCGAAGCCAAGGTCGGTGACCATCCACTGGAAGAAGGTCTGCGCACCTTCGTCGCCGAGGATGTACTGGTCGGCGTTCTTCAGGTCTTCCCATTTGTCCAGCCCCTGGCCGGGATGGGACATGATGACCTGCGGGTCCTTCTGGAAGTCGGCGGCGACGACGCGCATCGGTATGCCTTGCTGCACGGCATCGAAGGCCGACAGCAAATTGCCGCCCATGTAGAAATCGATCTTGCCGGCCAGCAGCAGCGGCCGGCCGCTGACCTGTGGGCCGCCCTGCATGATCGTCACGTCGATGCCGCAGGCCGCATAGGTGCCATCCGCCACCGCCTGGTAGTAACCGCCATGCTCCGGCTCGGCCAACCAGTTGGTGCCGAAGGTGACTTTTTCGTTCGCTGCCGCAGCAAGCGTGCCTGCGCCAAGCAGCACGATCGCGCCGGCCGAAATCTTCAGTTTTCCGTACATCCACACCACCCTTTGTTCGCTCCGGCGCGTCACGCGGCGGGCTCGACACCGTTGTTTCAAGAAGCAAGACACATGCCACCGGCGCGTTGCGCCGGGACCGCCCGCTTGTGCAATGCCCGCCTGTGCAATGGCGGCGCGAAGGCCGGACGGGTCATGCTGTACGAAAGGCATCGTGCCTATTTTTTGATCGCCTGTCCACAATCGCCCTCGTGACATGCACCGCCATCTTGATGCCCGTATCGATCCCGCATTAGAGCGACGTGCGTCCACTTGGACGCACAAAGTACGCTCTAAAACTTCGTATCCTGTCGCATCGTGCTTTCCGAAAATCGATCTCGATTTTCGGGCCGATGCGATAGGCTGCCGTGAACGGAGATTGCCATGTTCAAATTTCTCACGCCGAAGTCGATCAAGCCGCCCTTCGCCCGCTACAGCCACGGCGTCGAGCTGCCGCCCGGCAAGCGGCTGGTGCTGTGTTCGGGCCAGGTCGCGATCACAGCGGACGACCAGATCCCGGAAGACGCCGGCGCACAGGCTGAGCTCTGTTTCCAGAACATATCGGCGATTCTCCGCGAGGCCGGGCTCAGCCTGTCCGACATCGTCCGCATCAACGCCTACGTCACCGACCGCGCCTTCCTGCGCCCCTATATGGAGGTTCGCGACCGGCTGTTCGCCAGCCCTGCGCCGGCCTCGACGCTGATGATCGTTTCAGGTTTTGCCCGGCCGGAATTCAAGGTCGAGATCGAGGTCATCGCGGCGGGTTGAGCAGCACTGGCCAGCGGCTGGAATCGACAGGCCGATGATCTCAAGTTACACGACAAAGGTTGGCGCTGCCCCTCATCCGCGTGCCGGCACCTTCTCCCCGTGTAGTGACGGGGAGAAGAGCGAGCCGGAACGCTGGCGATCCCCCTCTCCCCCGTCCTTCACGGGGAGAGGCTAAGGGTGTGAGGGGCAGCGCAAACGTCCATTCAGTCTCTTCGAGGTTCAAAATGGCCGGAACAAAAAAGCGCGTATGGTGGGGTGACTACCGGACCACCGAATACGCGACCATCGATCCTGAGGCGACCATTGCCGTTCTGCCGCTGGCAGCGATCGAGCAGCACGGGCCGCATCTGCCGGTTTCGACCGACACCTCGATCATGAACGGTATGCTGGAAACGGTGATCGCCCGCCTGCCCGGCGATCTCGACATCCGCATCCTGCCGGTGCAGGCGGTAGGCAAGTCGAACGAGCACCTGCATGCGCCCGGCACCCTCACCCTGCCGGCGACGACCTTGGTCGAGGCATGGACCGAACTCGGCCTGTCGGTCGCGCGCGCCGGCGTCCGAAAACTGATTGTCGTCAACTCGCATGGCGGCAATGAAGAGATCATGGGCATCATCACCCGCGAATTGCGCGTGCGGGCAAAGATGCTGGCGGTAAAGACCAGCTGGCAGCGCTTTGGCCGGCCGGCCGGTATGTACACCGATCTCGAAGACCGCCACGGCATTCATGGCGGCGACGTCGAGACCTCGCTGATGCTGCATTTCCGGTCCGACCTCGTCGATATGGCCAAGGCCGACAATTTCGTGTCCAAGGTTGCCCGCGCCGAAAAGGAATTTTCGCTGCTGCGCCACACCGGAACGCACGCCTTCGCCTGGATCGCCAGCGATCTCAACCCGAATGGCGTGGTCGGCGACGCCAGCATTGCCACCGCCGAAAAAGGGCGGCTCACCGCCGAGCATCAGGCCGACGGCTTCATCGGCTTGGTGAGGGACGTGCGCAAGGCCAAGCTGGCGGATTGGCTGGCGTAGGTGTTCGATCCCACCAGCTCAGGCCTCGCTCACGAGGGGCGATTCCATTCGCGCGAGGATCCTCACTTCCCCTCTTGAAGCGGCGACACCGTGTAGATTTCGTCCAGTATCTTCACCATCAAGGTGTTGGCGGTCGCCTGGCCGTCGAGCGCGAGCGTCAGGTTGGTCCATATGACCAGGGTGACGTCATTGGCCGGATCGTAGCCCATGAAGGACTGGTAACCGGGCATCTCGCCTTCGTGATAGTAGATTACGTTAGGCCCGAAGGTCAGCGTTAGGATGCCATAGCCGTATTTTTGCATGGCGGGTTCGCCCGGCTCCGGCGCCACAGGGCTTGCAAGCCACTGCCGCTGGAAGTCGGCATTGAAGAGCTTGCCCCCGACCAGCGCGCGCATCCAGGTCGCGAGGTCATCGGCGGTGGAGATGACTCCGCCAGCCGCAAAGTAGGCGGACGGGTTCTGCCATGTGTCGTCGTTGGGCTTGAGCGTTCCGGCCCTGGCCGCAGCCTGGAGGTCGTCCGGATAGGGCGCATCAGCCAGGGCGTACGAAGTACTGCCGTAGAGGTAACCGTTTGAGTATGGTTCGGGGATGGCGTTCGACGTGCTCGGCGGCAACGCCGTGTTCTTCATGCCGAGCGGCCCGAACAGGCGGTCCCGGAAGATGGTCGAGAGCGGCTTGCCGTCGATCTTCTCGGCAACAAGGCCGAGCAGATAGTAGTTGGTGTTGTTGTACTCGAATTCGGCACCCGGCGCGAAGTCCGGCGGCCGTTTGAACGCCATGCCGAGTACTTCATCGGCGGTCCATACCCTGTAAGGATACTTGTCCAGGCTTTCGGCAAGTTCCGGTGCATTTGTGAAGTTAGGGAGGCCGCTCCGCATTGTTATGAGCTGCCGAATGGTTATCTCGTCGCCGTTGGGAACGCGCTGGACGTATTTCGAGATCAGATCGGCAAGGCTCAGTTTGCCTTCCTGCACCAGTTGCACGATAACAGCGGCGGTCATCGTCTTGGTGTTCGAGGCCGCACGGAAGTGGGTATCGGCGCGTGGCGGGTTCGTGGCACCCAGTTCAGTCGTACCGTAGCCGAAGACGAGGTTGCCCCGCGGAGTCTTGAGCAAAACCATAGCACCGGGCAGCATAAGTTCCTTGGCCAAACCCTCGACAGTGGCTTGGAGCGCTGCCAGGTCGATCGACTTGAGAGCCGGCATGGAGGCGGCCATGGCGCTGCCTGTCGTGCAGACCACGCCAACAACGATGGCCAAAATTCTCCCGATCATCATTCGCCCCTTGGCCGTGTCCTAGAACTCCTGCGCACTTTCCTGGAACTTGTTTTTAGGCTCAGATTTTCAATTCGAACGGTGTGCCTTCGAAAGCATCCGCGCCGCGCCCGATCGCCTGGATCGCTTCGATCATCCGGCCCCTGCGATCGAGCAGCGTGTCGGCGATCGCGATCAGCCGCGGATTGGGTGTCGCCGTCGGCGACAGCCTGCGCAGAGTCTCGGCCAACTCGGCCTCGTCGCGCTTCGGCGCCAGCGCTGCCGCGATGATATAGGCCGAGGCGGTCGAGCGGCTGATGCCGGCATAGCAATGCACCACCAGCGGCCGCGAGCGGTCCCATTGGCGGGCGAAATCGAGCAGGGTCACAACGTGCTCCTCGCCCGGCATGGTCATGCCCTCCTGCGCCACCGCAATGTCGTGCATGACCAGATGCAGATGGTTTTCCCTGGTGATCGAGGCCGGTCGCACCACCTCCGTTCCGGCGGCGAGCAGCGAAAGCAGCCGCCCGGCGCCGGTCTTCGCTACCGTTTCCTCGACTTTGGACAGCGAGCAGACATGGATCATTGGGTCGTTTCTCCCTTGGCATCATCGTCGCGCCGCGAGGCCCAGCCGGCAAGTGCGGATTCGAGCCGCCGCCATTCTTCGTCGGCTCCCGGCAGGCCGGCGCGCAGCACATCCGGCCGGCCGGCGAAATGCCGAAGCAGGATGCCGCGCTGGCCAAGCGCCGAAAACAGGCCGGCAGCGTTCGCCAGCCTGAGATAGCGGAACAGCGTGGTGCCACCGGCGACAGGCACGCCGAAGCGGCCGAACAGCGTGTCGAGCCGTGCGGCGTTCTTGGCCAGACGGCGCCGCATCCCGGCCTGCCAGCCGGTGTCGGCAAGCGCCCTTATGCCATATTCGAGCGCCGGCCCGGCAACCGCCCATGGCCCGAATTGCGCCTCCAGCCGCTCGACCATCAGCGCGTCGGTCAATGCAAACCCAAGCCGCAGGCCGGCCAGGCCGAAGAACTTGCCGAACGAGCGCAGCACAACGATGCCGCCCTGGTCGACGTCGCCGGCCAGGCTCTCGCTGCGCGGGCCGACATCCATGAAGGCCTCGTCGACGACCAGCAGCCCGCCTCTGGCGCCTAATGCCCCGGCAAGTCGAAGCAATCTTTCGCGCTCGACGACGCGCCCGTCCGGGTTGTTTGGATTGACGACGATCGCAAGGTTGGCCGCCGCCAGGGCTTCGAAATCATCGACTTCAGCCGCCGCGTGGCCGGCGATCGCTGCTGCCCGCCGATGCTCGGCATAAGTCGGCCCGAGCACCAGCGCCTTGCCCGGGCTGACCAGCGAAGCGACGCGCGGCAACAGGATTTGCGTGCCGGGCGCCGCCGCGACGTTCGCCGCCGACGGCGCGCCATAGGCGCTTGCCGCGAGTTCAGCCAAGTCGCGGCTGCGCGCCGTTTCCGGCAATCGCGACAGGGCGGTGGCGGGCAAATCGAAAAGCGGGTAGGAGTGCGGATTGATCCCGGTCGAGAGGTCGACGAAAGGCAGCGGCGCGTGAGGGAAAAGCGCCCTCGCCCGGCCAAGGCTTCCGCCGTGGTCCACTGTCGCCGTCACCCCATCAAGAGACTTCATGTCGATCCTGATCACTTTCCTGTCGCTGGCCATCGAACTTGTACTCGGCTACCCGGCCCGGCTCTTCGATGCCATTGGCCATCCCGTCACCTGGTTCGGCAGGCTGATATCCTTTCTCGACCGCAGGCTCAACCGCGCCACTGATTCCGACGCCGACCGTCGCCGCTGGGGCGTCGTCGCGCTGCTGGTAATCGTGCTGGTGCCGGCCGCCCTCGCCTTCTGGATCGAAGCCATGCTTTGGAGCATTCCCCTCGGCTTGTTGATCACCGCAATCCTGGCGACGTCGCTGCTGTCGCAGAAGAGCCTTGCCGAGCATGTCGAAGCGGTGGCCGACGCACTCGACAGCGGCGGACTGGACATGGGCCGCATTGCCGTCTCCAGGATCGTCGGTCGCGATCCGGAAAAGCTCGACAGGGCCGCTGTCTGCCGCGCAGCGATCGAAAGTCTTGCCGAGAATTTCTCCGACGGCGTCGTCGCGCCGGCCTTCTGGATCGGTATTGGCGGGCTCGCCGGCGGCGCCGCCTACAAGGCCGCAAACACCGCCGATTCGATGATCGGCCACCGCACTCCGCGCCACGAAGCCTTTGGCTGGGCGGCTGCGCGCTTCGACGACTGGATCAACCTGCCGGCGTCGCGGCTGACGGCGCTGCTGATCGTGCTTGCGGCTTTCCTGGTCAAGGGCGCCGACGCCAAAGCCGCCTGGCACGCCGTGCGGCGCGATGCGAAAAAACACCGCTCGCCCAATGCCGGCTGGCCGGAGGCAGCGATGGCCGGCGCGCTCGGCCTGGCGCTCGCCGGCCCCCGTTCCTACGACGGCGTGATGGTCGAAGACGCGTTGATGGGCGAGGGCGGCCGCCGCGACGATGTCGAGAGCACCGACGTCCGACGGGCGCTGAAACTCTACCAGGTCGCCGACTTGCTGCTGATTGCGCTGTTCGGGGTGGTCGCAGTGGTTGTTATCTTGGCGTGACCTGCGCTCGAGATCGACGGAAACAAAAAACCCGCCAAGCGGCGGGTCGTTGGAGCCAATTAGCACCATAGCGAAATTAATAGCATAGCTGCCGGCACAAAGCAAGAACAAAATAGGGCAACGCCTCAAATAATCGGTTCAGGTCGGCGCTGCCCCTCAGCCTTACCTCCCCGTGAAAAGACAGGGAGAGGGAGATCGCCAGCGTTGCGGCTAGCTCCTTGTCCCCGTCCTTCACGGGGAGAAGTCGCCGGCAGGCGATGAGGGGCAGCGCTGACCTTGACAAACCAGCAACACCCCTCAGAACTCAATCCCCTGCTGCGCCTTCACGCCGGCGGAGAAGTGGTGCTTGGTCACGGCCATCTCGGTGACCAGGTCGGCCGCCTCGACCAGTGCCGGCTTGGCGTTGCGGCCGGTGACGACGATATGCAGGCCTTCGCGGCGTGACTTCAGCGCCGCGACCACCTTTTCGAGGTCGAGATAGTCGTAACGCAGCGCGATGTTCAACTCGTCGAGCACCACCAGGCTGATCGACGGTTCGGCCATCAGCTCGAGCGCCTTCGCCCAGGCGGCCTCGGCCGCCGCGATGTCGCGTTTCAGGTCCTGCGTCTCCCACGTAAAGCCCTCGCCCATGGCGTGCCAGAGGACACGGTCGCCGAAGGCGGCAAAGGCGTCCTTCTCGCCGGTGTGCCATTTGCCCTTGATGAACTGGACGACGCCGACACGCTTGCCGTAGCCGAGCATCCTGAGCGCCAGACCGAAGGCGGCCGTGGTCTTGCCCTTGCCCGGCCCGGTGTTGACGATCAACAGCCCCTTCTCGACCGTCTTGGCTGCAACCTCGGCGTCCTGCACCGCCTTGCGCTTGGCCATCTTGGCGCGGTGGCGTTCCTCGTCCCCCTGTTCAATGGTCTTGGGATCGATAGTATCAGCCATGTCATTTCACCTTGAGCGGCAGCCCCGCCACCATCAAAAGCACGGTGCCGGCGACCGCCGCGACGTCCTGGTTCAGCCGGCCGGCGGCATCGCGAAACCGTCTTGCCAGCGCATTGTCCGGCACGATGCCCTGGCCGACTTCGTTGGACACCACGAACCACGGGCCGCGCGGCCGCGACAGCACATCGGCCAGCCTTCGGCATTCGGCCTCGACATCATGGTCCGCCAGCATATGGTTGGTCAGCCACAGCGTCAGGCAGTCGATCAGCACCGGCTGGCCGTCGGGCAGTGCCTTGATCGCGCCGGTAAGGTCGAGCGGCGCCTCGATGGTCGTCCAGCCATCGCCTCGCCGCGAGCGGTGCAGCGCGATGCGCTGACGCATCTCCTCGTCATAGGCTTGCGCCGTGGCGACATAGCTCCACGGCGCCGGACAGGCGCTCACCAGCCTCTCGGCATGCGCGCTCTTGCCGGAGCGCGCACCGCCGATGACCAGGGTCAGCGCCCCGGCAGCGCGGTCAGGCAAAGCTGTCGCGCAGGCTGGTTGCCGCGCCGGTGAAGCGTCCGCGCACCAGCCCGACGACCATACCGAGCACCAGCCAGAACACCAGATTGGTCAGCGTCACCGCCACCACGAACTGATGATGCAGCCCTTCCGGGATCGCCGTCTCGAAACTGTCGGGCTGCGGCGCGCCGACAATATGCGGCGCAACGATCAACGCCACGGCAAGGATCGCCAGCGGCAGCGATCTGCGGAAGGCGATAAGGCCGAGACCGGCCGCTGTCGCCAACACTGTTGCCCACCACCAGATCTGGCGTTGGACAAGGTCGGCCGCCGGCATCGCCGGCAGTTCCGGCGGCAGGCCGAGGCCGGGCGCCAGCGTGAACACGGCAAAGCCGGCCAGCCCCCAGAACAGGCCCTGGCGCCAATTGCCGATGCCGCCGGCGAACTCCGAAACCGCGACCAGGACCAGTGCGAAGCCAATGCCGGTGACGATATTGGCAACGACGCTGAAGCCAAAGCGCTCGAAGCCGTCGGCCGGCGCCCAGCCTTCGTCTTCAGCCGGAGCCATTGCTTCAGCCGGTGCCGGCGCGGCGCTGCTCATAGCCATCGTGCCCGCTGCGTTTTCGGCCGGTGTCGCAGGTGCCGCGGCATGGTCATGGCCGCCGCCGGCCTGTTCGTAGACTTCCGCTTTCAGGATGAGCGGCACCGTGGCGTAGGCCTGCATGCAGGCGAGAACGACGCCGGCCACAAGCCCTGCGATCGCCGCGATGAACACGACGTTGCGAAACAGTGTCATGATGTCAGCCCCTTGTCAGTGGCAGGGAAAGCCCATCGAGTGGCGATAGTCGTGCGCGGCATTGTGGACCGCATCGATATGCGAAAAGCCGACAAAGCCCATGACGAAAATGCCGAGGAATGCAGCAAGCGCCAGCTGCATGAGACGCGACTGCGAGGAGGCGGAAGCGCCGAGCGAAACGGAAGCGGTATTCATGTCTTGTCCTTTCGCCCTCCACCCGAGGGCATAGAAGTCAGTTTCCTGTCGCCGGCAGGTCTCCTGGCTCGCGGATCAGCACCCTTCCCCACCTTCCCGAAGGCGAACCTTCAGTGGCATATGGAGAGGACTACCGCACACAGTTGCGGGGGCAGCCACGGCATTGGGCAAACAATTTCGCCCGCACCGCATTCCCTCTTGGTTCCAAACGGAACCGACGACATCAGCGACTATAGGCAGAATCGCCGCGCCCGGCAAACCAAATTCCGCCGGATCGTGTAGCGAATGCGCCGCCTCGCCAAACCGGAGAACTGGCGCCGCAGACGTCGCGATCTGCGCGGTCAAACAGAACGGCCTGCGTTCGATGCGGCACTGCACCGCTTCCACAATTGGGTGCGCGAGCGCCATGTGGCGCTCGAACATCAAAGCGATTTGGGCAGATAGCGCCAGGTGACGAAGCCGCAGATCGCCGCCAGCAGGCCGAGTGTCGCGAAAACCGCGCCCAGGCCGAAGAACGCCAGCACCACGGAATAGACCAGAGGCGGCGTCAGCTCGGAAAAGTCGAGATAGGTGCGGTAGACCGCCGCCATCTGTGCCCGCTCATACGAGCGCACCGAGCGCATGAAGGCGGTCGAGCCCAGCGCATCCAGCGCGATGGTGAAGAAGGCACCGCAAAGCAGCAAGGCGCCGGTGATGAGCGGTGCGGCCTCGCCGACGGCGCCGGCCACCAGCAGCGTTGCCGACATCGCGAAATAGGCGAACGTCATGGTGCGCCGGCCGCCGAAACGCTTTCCTGCCCTGCCCCAGAAGATTGCCATGAACAAAAGCGCATTGCCGGCCGAAACCAAGAGGCCGCCGGCGAGCTTGCCCTCGCCGGTGATCACCATGAACAGCGGCCCGTAGACGAAGAACGTCGTCCAGAAGCAGGAGCGGCCGAAGGCGATCAGCCAGGCCAGCCTCAGCCTTGGCTGCGCGACGAAGCGGCCGATATTGGCCAGCGGATTGACCGGCCGCGTCTTGCCGGGGCGGATCGACGGGTTATCGCCAAGCCGGTAAGTCCAGAACAGCGCCAGCAAAGCCATGGCGAAGACGGCCACCGCGCCATGCGCGGCATAGATGCCGAAACGCGTGTAGAGGTAAATTCCGAGGGTCGGCCCGGCGGTCCAGGCAAGCATCGACCACGCCATGCGCAGCGACTCGGCCTGCATGAAATCGGTCTTGCGGATATGGTCCATGATGTAGAGGTTGAGCGTGATCGCCAGCGCCCCGGCGCCGACGACGCGGCAGAGCATGCCCACCACCTGGCCGACCAGCGTATGGGTGACGAAGAACAGCGAGCCGACGGCCAGCAGGCAGGCGCCGGCGGTATAGACCCAGCGCCGGGCAAAGCGGGCGATCAGCATCGGCATGAACAGCGTCGCCGACAGGCCGAGCATCGCCACGATCGTGTAGAGGATCGAAACGATCTGCTCGTTGTGCAGTATCTCATAGGCCTGGATCGGGATGACGCTGGACACGGTGGCGCGCGCGAAGGATTCGACCGCATAGAGCGAGGCGAAGGTGCGGGCATCCGCCGGCCGCAAGGCCGCAAGCCAGATCGGATGGCGCACATGGGTAGCCATTGTGTTCCCCGAAGCCGAATCGCCCGAAGCAGGGTTGGAGCACAAATCTGCCGCGGCGATTCCTGGCCGGGTAACAGGAAACCGACGCCTTCACGGCAAAAAGCGAAGCCGGCCAAAGGCTTTCCGGCTCTGGCCTAAAGCAGCCCTGATGCCGACCGTCACCAACGCGACGCAAGGCCCTGCTTCTTTTGACGGTGGCAACCGTGATAGTCGTCTTGCCGGGGCTGGAACCAAGACAGCGAGACCAATGAGCATCGACACGCCGAGCGCAGCCGTTCAGGATCAACCGAAGTCGAAGCGCATCGCCGCTATCGACATTGCACGCGGCATCGCATTGCTTGCCATGGCGAGCTATCATTTCACCTGGGACCTCGAATTCTTCGGCTACACCGATCCCGGCCTCACCGCCTTCGGCTGGTGGAAAATCTACGCGCGCTGCATCGCCTCGAGCTTCCTGTTCCTGGTCGGCATCAGCCTCTATCTCGCCCATGGCAAAAAAATCCGCTGGACCGGCTTCTGGAAGCGCTTCGCCATGGTTGCCGGGGCAGCGCTCGCAATATCGCTGGTCACCCGCATCGCCACGCCCGACGGCTTCATCTTCTTCGGCATATTGCACGAGATCGCGCTCGCCAGCTTGCTCGGCCTGGCGTTCCTGCGGCTGCCGGCGCTGCTGACGCTTGCCGTGGCGGCCCTCGTTATCGCCGCGCCTTTCTACTTGCGATCCGAGCTTTTCGATCATCCGGCTTTGTGGTGGGTCGGCCTGTCGGCGACCAACCCGCGCTCCAATGACTACGTTCCGCTGCTGCCCTGGTTCGGCGCCGTGCTTGCCGGCATCGCGGTTACCAAGCGCGCCGCCACCTCTGGCGCACTGACGCGGCTGTCGGCCTTGGCGCCCGGCCGCTGGGCAAACCCGCTGGTCTTCATCGGCCGGCACAGCCTTGCCTTCTATTTGATCCATCAGCCGGTGCTGATCGGCTCGGTCTGGCTGTTTTCGCAATTCATGCCGGCGCAGGCCGAAACCAGGGAGGTGAGTTTTCTGAAATCCTGCCAGATATCCTGCCAGCAGGCACGCGACACCGAGTTCTGCTCCAGCTATTGTGCCTGCATGCTGGACACTCTCCAGGGCGAAGCCTCGCTTGACCGGCTCTACAGCAACGACCAGTCCCTGGAGTGGAAGGCGCATATTGGCGAGCTCGCCGGCACCTGCACCGCCCAAACCGAGGCGGCGGAACCGGGAACGCGCTAATCGAGGGAGGACAATGATGAGCGACAGTCACCCGAAACCCGTGCAGCAAAATCCTGGGCAGCCGAAGCTGGGGCACATCCCATGGCCGCCGCTGATCTATATCGCCGCCATCATCGTCAGCGTCGCGCTAGGGCTGTTCTATCCGCTGCCGTGGATCGGCGATCTTCTCGGCGACATCCTGTTCGCCGCCGGCCTTGTGGGATTGGTGGCGGTTGCCGCGCTCTGGTTCACGGCAATTCGCGCCATGATCCGCGCCAAGACGACGCTCAACCCGAACGGCGTGCCTGACCATCTGGTGACCACCGGACCCTTCGCCGTCAGCCGCAACCCGATCTACCTCGCCAACACATTGCTGCTGGTCAGCCTCGCCTTTGTCACGGGGATCGCCTGGTTCCTGCCGCTGGCGGTCATCGCGGCGTTCCTGACGCAGAAGCTGACGATCGAGAGCGAGGAGAAGGTGCTGACCGCCAAATTTGGCAAAAAGTACCGGGACTACGCCAAAAGGGTGCGGCGCTGGGTTTGAGCCGAGGCTGACACCGCGCCTATGTGGTGACGCCGAGTTCCACCAGCCGCTCGACGCAGGATTCCTCGGCCTGGTCGAGTTCGGCCAGGGTCTCTTCGAGGTCGCGGCGTTTCTGGCGCAAATGCTCGCGCTTTTCCTCGATTCGCTTGATCATCAATTTGAGTTGGCCGACCTCGCCGGGCGGCTCCCTGTACATCTGGATGATTTCGCGGATCTCGTTGATCGAGAAGCCGAGCCTCTTGCCGCGCATGATCTGGCGGATCAGATGCCGGTCCGATGGCCGGAACAGCCGGGTGCGGCCGCGCCGTACCGGCTGCACCAGCCCTTCGTCCTCGTAGAAGCGCAACGTCCGCGTCGACACGTCGAATTCGCGGGTCAGTTCCGTGATCGAATAATATTCCCGCATCGTCACTCCAATGCCCCGGCCACGCCGCGAGTTCCAACTGGCCGGCGCCGCCGGCGCCCAGGCGCGTAACCAGAATCGGCGGACAAGGCACCTTCCAAAGCCTCGCACGGCATTTACGTAAAAGTCAATTGAGGTGCCGTTCAGCGCACGCCGAACCACCATGTGGCGAGCCCGAGAAAGGCAAAGAAACCGACGACATCGGTGACCGTGGTGACGAAAACCGCCGAAGCCACAGCCGGGTCGATCTTGAAGCGGTCGAGCAGCAGCGGGATAAGGATGCCCGCCAGAGCCGCCACGAACATGTTGATGATCATCGCAGCAGCGATGATGCCGCCGAGATTGCGATCGTGGAACCAGGCAGCAGCCACGAGGCCGATCAGGATGGCGAAGATGATGCCATTGATGAAGCCCACCCCGATTTCGCGGCGGATGATGCGGCCGGCATTGTAGATGTCGAGGTCCCTGGTCGCCAGCGCCCGCACCGTGACCGTCATGGTCTGCGAGCCGGCATTGCCGCCCATGCCGGCGACGATCGGCATCAGCACCGCCAGCGCCACGATATGCTCGATGGTGCGGTCGAACAGGCCGATCACCGAAGCCGCCAGGAAAGCCGTCAAAAGATTGACCAGCAGCCAGGGCACGCGCGAGCGCGAGGTCGAAAAGATGCTGTCCGAGAGTTCTTCGTCGCCGACGCCGCCCATGCGCAGCAGATCTTCCTCGGCCTCCTGCTGGATGACGTCGACGACGTCGTCGATGGTCAGCACGCCGACCAGCCGCTCGTTCTCGTCGACGACGGCGGCGGACAGAAGATCGTATTGTTCGAATTCGCGTGCCGCCTCCTCCTGGTCCATGGTGGCCGGGATGGCATGCCTGGTCTCATGCATGACCTCTTCGACCTTGACCGAGCGCTTGGTGCGCAGGATCTGGTCGAGGTCGATGGCGCCGAGCAGCTTGAAGCTCGGATCGATGACGAAGATCTGGCTAAAACGGTCGGGAAGGTTGTTGTCCTCGCGCATGTAGTCGATGGTCTGGCCGATCGTCCAGAAGGGCGGCACCGCGACGAACTCCGTCTGCATGCGGCGGCCGGCGGTCTCTTCGGGATAATCGAGCGAGCGCCGCAGCCTGATCCGCTCGGTAAACGGCAGTTGCGACAGGATCTCGTCCTGGTCCTCCTGGTCGAGGTCTTCGAGAATGTAGACGGCATCGTCGGAATCGAGATCCTGCACCGCCTGGGCGATCTGCGCATTGGGCAGACTGTCGACGATGTCGCGGCGGATCGCCTCGTCGACCTCGGTCAGCGCGGAAAAATCGAAATCCTTGCCCAGCAATTCGACCAGCGCGCGTCGCTGTTCCGGGTGCAGGGCCTCGAGCAGATGACCGAGTTCCGACTGGTGCAGATCGTCGACTTCACGCTTCAGCGTCAGCGTATCGCGATCGGCGATCGCGGCACCGATCTGGGCGAGAAACGACGACAGGATGACGCCGTCCTCGTCATAGATGTCGGCGCGGCGCTCCTCGACGGCCCTGGCGCCGGTCATCTGTTCGTCCTGGCCTTCCACCAGCGCCTCCCGCCATTGGATTTCCGGATAAGGTGCCTGTCAGGTCTAACGCATGACCCTGACAATCGGAATCGATTTTGCGAAAGGACCATGCGCAACGGCAAATTGCTACAGCGCCGTTCGCGCGTCCAAACGACGCAACGCATACCGGATGGTAGGAGGAGAGGACGTTCTACAAACCTGCGGCGCTGCAAAACCTTCGCGGCGCCAGGTAAAGGGCAGCGTATCTCCCCGCCCCAGTCAACCAGATGGGGAGATCGACACTGATTCAAAACGGCGAGGCCGACAGTGCGAGGGCCTCGCTGGTATTGGACTGGAAGGCTTCCCGATCAGGCGGCGTGGCGCTTGGCCTCGGCCGCATAGCGGTCGAGGAGACCGCTCCAGCCACCCTCGGATTCGAAGGCCTCGCGCATCGCCTCTGCGGTTTCGCCCATGTTCTCCAGAAGCCTGTGCTCGAGTTCCACACGCGTCGCGTTCTCGCCGAGCGCGACAAAGCGGATCTCGACTTCGGTCAGCAGTGCCGGATCGTAGCGCCAGCCGGCTCCAATGCGCCAGGCGAGTGTCAGCCTTGACGGCGGATCCCAGGCGAGAACCTCGCCCCAATCGCATTGTGACCCATCCTCGCCAATCTCGTACCAGCGGCCGCCGGCTTTCGGTTCGATCACCGCGGTCGTCAGGGCGGATTTGCCGATCGAGTGCGAAGCCGGCCACCAGCGCCCGAATCCTGTGGTGAACACATCGAATGCCTTGTCGAGCGGCACCTCCACGGTCACCGACTTCCTGACCGGCGCGGGCTTGATCATGGTCGTCATTTCCTCTTCTCCTTGCTGTTGTCGACTTCCCGTTTGAAGGCGTCGAGCGCATCGCCCCACATGCGGTCGAGCCAGGCGCGCATCTCGCCAAGTCCATGCGGGTCGAGATGATAGATGTTGCTGGCACCTTTCGGCTCTGCGCGGACCAGCCGGGCTTCCTTCAAAACCTTGAGGTGCTGCGATACCGCCGGCTGCGAGACCGGAAGCACTCGCGTCAGATCGATGACCGAGCGTGGCCGATCGGCGATGAGCTCGAACACCTTGCGGCGTGTCGGATCGGCCAAGGCCATCATGCCTGCATAATCATAAACCATGACTTATGATAAGCTAAAACTTATGATACGTCAACGGGAGGCGGCAGGCGCGTTAAGCACCAGCCAGCCAGTTCGGTTTCCAGCCCCCGGGCAATCCCTTCACGCAGGGGCTTGGACAGCAAATGCGGATGCAAGATTACAGGGAAACAATCCGTCGCATGCGAGCCGGCGGCAAATGTCGACCACCGGGGAAAAGTAAACCTGGCGGCAAGGTTTTTACCTTATCGGTATATGTGTCTCTCCGGCGAAACGTTAAGAACGGGTAAATTGGTTTGGCCCTAACCACGGAAGCCTCTCGCTACAGGCCCTCCGCCATATGGCAATTGCGCCTCTCATTGTTCATGGCGACATATGTTTTAGGCGCTTCCGCACTATACCCGGAGGTATTCTATACGTCGGCCTTAATCTATTCTCACAAGTTTCTTGTTGGCATCCCGGTGTTGTTTATCGGTGGCGTCTGCTGTGCCGCGCTAATCCATGGTCGGCGGCAACCGGTTCGCTACGCACTGGATTTGGCTCAAGGGCGCTGGCGTGGTTGTCTGCTGGTGCTGCTGTTCTTCTTTGCCAGCTTGACCGCGTTCTCTACCTACAAGATCGCCATCCCGTCCGTCGTTCCATACTATGCCGACAACTGGTTGGCCGACGCTGATGAATGGCTGCACGGGATGCCGCCATGGGAGATCGTCCATAAGCTCGACAGCAACAATTGGTCGTCCGTCGTCTTCAACAGCTATGAAGTCATTTGGTTTTACCAGTGGTTCGGCACCATCCTTTTCGTGTCGCTCTGGTCGGACGAGATTGCCCGCATCCGCTATCTCTGCGCAGCAGCGCTGACGTTGTCCGTCCTCGGAACGGTCTTGGCCCTGGCGCTGGCATCGGTCGGACCGGTTTACTACCACCACTTTGTCGGCGTGGATCGCTTCCACGGATTGAATGCGGCCCTGGACAGGCTGGACCATAGTTACATGGTGCGGGAACCCGCGGCATATCTCCTGAAGGCTTACCAGAGCGGCCGGCCAAGTCTTGGCGGCGGCATCTCGGCCATGCCAAGCATGCATGTCGCCTTTGCCGTATTGAACGCCTATTTGCTGTCATCGATCAATCGCTGGCTTGGCGTTCTGGGTTGGACCTTTGCAGCCCTGATCCTGTACGGATCGGTGTTCACTGGCTGGCACTATGCCGTGGACGGCTACGCATCGATCGTTGTTGTATCGGTGATCTGGTGGGCGACCGGACGCCTGGTGCGCGAATAGTTATGTGCGCTTGTCGATAGATGGCCATTGCCCGCCGATGGCCACTTCGCATAAGCCAAACTCGCGACCGCAGTCAGGCACAAAGCACGTGCCCCGACAAGGACGCTCCCCGCCGTGCTCGAATTCGACGAGCAAGAGATTCCGCTTTCGAACTTAATGGTGTGGTCGAGATGCAGCGCGCCGCAACGCCGCCCGCGTTGATTTTGAAGCATTTTTCTACGATTCCGCGGCGATTTGTATTGAGGGTGGTTCGACAGCGGCAAAGCACGTAGTTCCAGCCAGCCACCATCGGCAGGCAGCTGGCAGCCTTGCCATCACATCCTCCTCCTGACGAACACCCAGTCTAATACGGTCAACCGTTAGGCGCCGCGCCGCGCCGCTCGAGCGCGGTTTTGCGGATGATTTCTGCGATCTCCGGGCTGCTGCTGCACAGCATCTGGAAATCCGCCGAGTGTAGCGACAGGAGTGAGACCACCGTTGTGGCGCTGACGGTCGCCGAGCGCGGTTCGCCGGTGATCAGCGCCATCTCGCCGAAGAAGGCGCCAGGGCCCAGCTCCACCGGGTTTGGCGTCGCGACGCTGACGCGCCCCTCCACGACGAAGAACATCTGATCACCGGTCTCGCCCTTGCGGCAGATCACAGCGCCAGCCGGCACGCTGCGAGGTCGTAATGCGCGCACGATCTCGACTAGTGTGGCCGGGCCGAGCTTCTGAAACAACGGCACGGCGGCGACCAATTGCCAATTGCGGACGAAATCCTCACGACGGACTTCTTGATAAAAGCCGGTGGCAAGAATGCCAGCCCAGAGCGCGAAGATGCCGATGCCACTCATCATGACCGCCCCGGCAAGGACGCGGCCGGCGAAGCTTTCCGGAATAGCGTCGCCATAGCCGGTGGTGGACAGCGTGACCACCGCCCACCACATTGCCTGGGGGATGCTGCCGAATTTTTGCGGTTGGACGTCGCGCTCGATCACATAGGCTGCGAGCGCAACACCGAACAGAACGATGCCGAAGACCGTGGCGACGCCGATCAGGTTGCGCGCTTCGTTGGTCAGGATTCTGCCCAGCAGCGGGAAGAAAGTTGAATCGCGCAGCGGTTTCAGCAGCCAGACAGCGCAGTAGAGGCTCCGGTCGGGCGTGCCGACGAGCAGAAATGCGGCGAGTGGAACCAAAACCGCGAGCACATCAATGGCGATTGCCGGCGTCCTGTCCCGAAGGTATCCCGCCCGGCGCTTGAGCAGTTTCTCGGCCAATTCCAGGAGATAGATGCCCCAAATGACCGCGAGCACGGCAGCCAAAGCCAGTCTGCTTCGCCCGGACATGTCCGGTGTCGTGAGCGCAGCCACCGCCACAAGCCCAGTCGCAGCCAGCACCGCGTTGAGCGGCGCGTAAATTCTTAAGAACGGCAGTACCGACATTCTATGCCCACGAGCGGATGCTATCCTCCAGAATAGGATGCCTTCAAGGCAAGCGCAAAGGTGCTTGCTTTCGCTGCGATGCCCATCACCAACCGTGAACTCAGATGTCCGGGAAAGAACAGACGGCATAGGACGCGAATTAACAAATTACGGTGACAGTGCGCTTTTTGCCGTATTTGCACGGCTGTGCGACAAGCCTGAAAAATCGCAATAACTTCCACAGCCAAAAGACTGATTGGTGCGGTCGAGAAGACTCGAACTTCCACGGGTTGCCCCACAGCGACCTCAACGCTGCGCGTCTACCAATTCCGCCACGACCGCACGTGGTAGGAGCCGGAACCAACCGGCCCGCGGCGTGTAGCAAATCGTTTCCGGTGAAACAAGTGCGCGGCCAGCAATAATCGGCCGGACATCGGCATAACTCTTCAAGGGCCGAACGTGCCGGAACTGGACGTTTGTACCGATTGCCGCCATATGAGTGGCGAGACGAGATATCATGACAGAACGCAGCCAGATCGCCACGTCGTTCCTGCCCTTGCCCGGCTCGGCGCCGGTCGAATGGCGGATCGAGCCTGGGCTCACCGCCTATCCCGATGCGCTCGCCCTGATGGAGGCGCGCGCCGAGGCAATCCGCAGCGGCGCCGCCGGCGAGATGGTCTGGCTGGTCGAGCACCCGCCGCTCTACACCGCCGGCACCAGCGCCCGCGTCGAGGACCTGATCGAGCCGGACCGCTTCCCGGTCTTTGCCGCCGGGCGTGGCGGCGAATACACCTATCATGGGCCGGGCCAGCGGGTCGCCTACGTCATGCTCGACCTGAAGCGGCGGCGCGAGGATGTCCGCGCCTTCGTCGCCGCTCTCGAACAATGGATCATCGGCTCGCTGGCCGCCTTCAACGTACGCGGCGAACGCCGCGAGGACCGCGTCGGCGTCTGGGTGGTTCGGCCGGACCGCCCCGCTTTGCCCGACGGCTCGGCGGCCGAGGACAAGATCGCCGCCATCGGCATAAGGCTGAGGCGCTGGGTGAGCTTTCACGGCATCGCCATCAATGTCGAGCCGGACCTTAGCCATTTCAGCGGCATCGTACCGTGCGGCGTCCAGGATCACGGCGTTACCAGCCTTGTCGATCTCGGCCTTCCCGTGACCATGGCCGACCTCGACCTGGCGCTGAAATCCGCTTTCGAGGACGTGTTCGGGCCCGCCGCGGTGTCGCCTGTCGAAGTGTCCCGCAAGGCCGGCTGAAACACTCGCCCAATGCCTGCGCCAATATGCGAAGGCGGCCCTCGCTCATCAGCATCGAGCCCGCCCTTGAGCTCAAGCCTCACATCGCGCCGATCCAGATTGCCATGGAAATGAGGAACGTGCTCATGCACACCAGCGAAACGACATCCTGAACAAGATCGGTCATAACTCTCTCCTGTTGTTAGTATGTTCGTATTTTGTTCTAATTTTGTTCGAATGTCAACGATCGCAGCCCAGGTGTCACCGGAATTGCGCTCGGTCATTTCGACAGGGTTAAGAAAGGGTTGAAAAGGGAGATGCCGGGCGTTTCGGGGCCGACAGGCGCGCGAAAGTGGCGGGACGGCGCACGGCAGCTCGCAGGCCGGCATCGCCTCAATAGCAGCGCACCCCTAAAGCGGCACGACCTTGCCGTCGGCCAGCGTCACGCGGCGGTCCATGCGCGAGGCGAGCTCATGATTATGAGTGGCGATCAGCGCCGCCAGGCCCGATTGCCGGACCAGCGCTGCCAGCGCCTCGAACACATAGGAAGCAGTCACCGGGTCGAGATTGCCGGTCGGCTCGTCGGCCAAAAGCACCAGCGGCGCATTGGCGACGGCACGCGCAATGGCGACCCGCTGCTGCTCGCCGCCGGAGAGCTCGGAGGGGCGATGCTGTGCCCGCTTGCCGATCTGCATATAGTCGAGCAATTGCGCCGCCCGCTCGGCCGCCTCCTTGCGCGGCAGCCCTTTTATCAGCTGCGGCATCATGATGTTTTCCAGCGCCGAGAATTCAGGCAGCAAATGATGGAACTGATAGACGAAGCCGACGTCGTTGCGGCGGATCGCCGTGCGCTCGTCGTCGGAAAGCCGGCCGCAGGCGCGCCCCGCCAGGATCACGTCGCCGGCGTCCGGTCGCTCCAACAGCCCGGCGGTGTGTAGCAGCGTCGACTTGCCGGTGCCCGACGGCGCCACAAGCGCCACCATCTCGCCACGCTTCAGCGAAAAATCGGCGCCGTTCAGGATGGTCAGCTTGCGCGGTCCCTGCACATAGTGCCGTTCGACGCTCTTCAGCTCGATAATGGCTTCGGCCATCACTCGTACCTCAGCGCTTCGACCGGATCGAGCCTGGCCGCGCGCCACGCCGGAAACAGCGTGGCCAGGAACGACAGCGCCAGCGCCATGAGAACGACGGAGATCGTCTCGCTGGCATCCATGCGGGCCGGCAATTGGCTCAGGAAATAAAGCTCGGGATTGAACAGCCGCTCGTTGGCCAGCCAGGAGAAGAACTGGCGAATGCGCTCGACGTTGAGGCAGATCACGATGCCGAGCAGCACGCCGGCGATGGTGCCGACAACACCGATCGCAGCCCCGGTCATCAGGAAGATGCGCAGGATCGCGCTGCGCGTCGCGCCCATGGTGCGCAGGATGGCGATGTCGTGGCCCTTGTCCTTCACCAGCATGATCAGGCCCGAAATGATGTTTAGCGCCGCCACCAGCACGATCAGGGTCAGGATCATGAACATGACGTTGCGTTCGACCTGCAGCGCGTCGAAGAACGTCTTGTTGCGTTGCCGCCAATCGACAAGGCTGATCGGCCGCTGCGCCGCCTCTTCGACCTTCGGCTTCAGCGCGTCGATATTGTCGGGATTGTCGGCATAGATCTCGATCGTCTGCGCCCGGCCGTCCATGTTGAAATAAAGCTGCGCTTCCGAGAACGGCATGTAGACGATGGAACTGTCATATTCCGACATGCCGACCTCGAAGATCGCGGTGACCGGATAGCCTTTCATGCGCGGCGTCGTGCCAAGCGGCGTGATGTCGCCCTCGGGCGAAATCAGCGTGATCGTATCGCCAAGCACTAGGCCGAGATTCTCGGCCATGCGGCTGCCGATGGCGACGCCTTCGCCGGTGTCAAAGCCGACGATCGAGCCCTCCTTGATATTGTTGGCGACGATGGTGATCTTGCCGAGATCCTCGCCGCGTATGCCGCGCACCAGCGCGCCGGTGCCGCCGCCGACATTGCCTTGCGCCAGCACCTGCCCGTCGATCAGCGGGATGGCGTATTTGACGCCGGGCACGCCGTTGATGCGGCCGGCGACCTGGGCATAGTCCTCCAGCGGCATGTCGAGCGGCTGCACGATCAGGTGCCCGTTGACGCCTAGGATGCGCGTCAGCAGTTCGGCGCGAAAGCCGTTCATCACCGCCATGACGACGATCAGCGTGGCGACGCCCAGCATGATGCCGAGGAAGGAGATCGAGGCGATGACCGAGATCACCGTCTCCTTGCGACGCGAGCGCAGATAGCGCCACGCCACCATGCGCTCGAAGCCGGAAAAAGGCCCGGCGCCCGATGGTCTTGCTGCCGCCGCTTTGTTCATGCGGCGGCACCGAAACGCTGCTTCACGTCCGCGATCGGCAGCGTCTCGCGCTCGCCGGTCCTGCGGTTCTTGATTTCGACCTCGCCGGCGGCGATGCCGCGCGGCCCGACGATCACCTGCCACGGCAGCCCGATCAGATCGGCGGTGGCGAACTTGCCGCCCGGCCGCTGGTCGGTGTCGTCGTAGAGCACCTCCTTGCCCGCGGCGGCAAAGGCGGCATTCAGCTCGCCGCAGACGCGGTCGCATTCGGCATCGCCGGCCTTCATGTTGATTAGGCCGACATCGAACGGCGCCACCGCCTCCGGCCAGATGATGCCGTTATCGTCATGGCTGGCTTCGATGATCGCCGCGACCAGCCTGGACGGGCCGATGCCGTAGGAACCGCCAGAAACGAAATGATCCTTGCCGTCCGGGCCGGTCACCTTGGCGCCCATCGGCTTGGAATATTTGTCGCCGAAATGGAAGATATGCCCAACCTCGATGCCGCGCGCCGAGACCCGGTCGCTCGCGGGCACCTTCTCCCATGCCGCCTCGTCATGCATCTCGTCGGTGGCGGCATAGGGCGTCGTCCATGTCTTGACGATGGCGCCGATCTCGGCGTCGTTCGAAAAATCCGTGTCTGCGCCGGGCACTGCCAGCGAAAGATAATCGCGGTGGCAAAACACCTGGCTCTCGCCGGTGTCGGCCAGGATGATGAACTCATGGCTGAGGTCGCCGCCGATCGGCCCGGTGTCGGCGCGCATCGGGATAGCCTGAAGCCCCATGCGCGTAAACGTCCTGAGATAGGACACGAACATGCGGTTATAGGCGGCCTTGGCGCCTTCATAATCGAGGTCGAAGGAATAGGCGTCCTTCATCAGGAACTCGCGCGAACGCATGACACCGAAGCGCGGGCGCACCTCGTCGCGAAACTTCCACTGGATGTGATAGAGGTTGAGCGGCAGGTCCTTGTAGGACTTGACATAGGAGCGGAAGATTTCGGTGACCATCTCCTCGTTGGTCGGCCCGTAGAGCATATCGCGGTCTTGCCGGTCCTTGATGCGCAGCATCTCCTTGCCGTAATCTTCATAGCGGCCACTTTCGCGCCACAGCTCGGCCGATTGGATGGTCGGCATCAGGATTTCGAGCGCGCCGGCGCGATTCTGCTCCTCGCGGATAATCCGGCAGACCTTGTCCAGCACCCGCTTGCCGAGCGGCAGCCAGGAAAAGCTGCCCTGCCCCTGCTGGCGGATCATGCCGGCACGCAGCATCAGCCGATGCGAGACAATCTCGGCCTCGCGCGGGTTTTCTTTGAGGATGGGCAGGAAATAGCGCGACAAACGCATGAACTGGTCCGTGAGAGAGGATGGCGGCGCCGGAATCGGCGCGGCACAGGCTTGCTTGCCCCGGCTTCATAGCCATTTCATGGCGGAATGGAAACCCGGCCCAGGCGCTGCACAGGCGCCGCAATTGCCGCACACGGCTTGCTGGCCGTTTCGCAAGCAACGCCTGCCGTACTATTGTGCACTGCAGCACGAGATTGCCTGTTTCCGGGCAAAATTCTTCGTGACATTTTCACCCGCCTTAGGCTAGTGTGCCCAGATAACCGAGAGGGTAGAGAAAAATCTGCCCTCCTACGCGGTCAAAGTCTTGGGAGGATGCGATCTAGGCGCGGTAACTCGCTGCCGCCGGACACCGGAAACAGATCGGACGCGTTTAAATTGCAAGGCCTCGCGCCTTGCATTTTTTTTGTGCAATCATTTGGTTAGCACGACAGATTACCAAACTACATGACGTTGCGTCAGCCCAAGCCCGCCCCGGGGCTTTACTTGGGTTGACCTTGCTGGCTCAGCTTGATTTCAGGGCGTCGGCTAGGCTGGGATAGCCGGACACGGTAGGTAGCCGGCTAATGCGCTGGGCTCTGGTTGAAATCTGGTACGATGTGCGGGATGTCATCGATGCCGAGGCCAAGCCCTCTCGTGATGCCGTAGAAGATACCCATGAGGACCAGCGTGGCGATTGTCGTGCGCAGCGCCGCGCGCAGCATATGCGGTCCGCGCGGTGCGCTCGGAACCGTGCCAAGCGTCACGTCCCGGTCCTCGTCCTGTGTCCGCATGCTGAACGGCAGCACGGCGAACAACACCACCCACCATGTGGCGAAGAACAGGGCGACAAACGAAACCCAACTCATGCTTGCTCCAGTTCGACCAGCGTGCCGAAGAAATCCTTGGGGTGCAGAAACAATACCGGTTTGCCATGCGCGCCGGTCTTCGGCTTGCCGTCGCCCAGCACGCGCGCGCCGCTGGCCTTGAGACGGTCGCGCGCCGCAACAATGTCGTCCACCTCGTAGCAGAGATGGTGCATGCCGCCGGACGGATTCTTCTCGAGGAATGCGGCGATCGGCGAAGCTTCGCCTAGCGGCTCGAGCAACTCGATCCTGGTGTTGCCGACGTCGACGAACACCACCGTAACGCCATGCTCCGGCAGCGCCTGCGGCGCGGTTACGCGCGCGCCAAGCGTATCACGATAGACCGCCGCAGCCGCGGCCAGATCCGGCACCGCAAGCGCGACATGGTTGAGGCGTCCGAGCATAGAGTGCTCCCGGTTAGGGGAGTAGGGGAATAGGGGAGTACGGGAGTAGGGAAAACAAGTTTGGAGAGTGCAAGCTACCTGTTCTTCCCTACTCCCCTACTGCCATACTCCCCTACTCCCTCATCTTGTGACGAACACTGTCACCAGCGGCTTCTTGCCCCAGGCTTCGTTGGCCGCGCCGCGCACCGCGCGCCGCACCGCCTCCTGGACCAGGTCGAGGTCTTTTCGGCGCTGGCGGGGGATGGAGTCCACGGCGCCGATTGCCGCATCGATCATCAGGTCTTCCAGGCTCTCGCCGCTGCCGTCGGCCTCGGCGACGCCGATGGCGACGAGATCGGGATCGCCGGCAAGCTCGTATTTGTCGTCGAGCACCACGTTGACGGCGACATGGCCGGCAAAGGACAGCCTGCGGCGGTCGCGAATGCCCATCGCCTGATCGCTGCCGATCAGCCTTCCGTCCTTGTAGATGCGGCCGAACGGAACCTGGTCGATGATGGCGGCGGCACCCGGATACAGCCTGAGCATGTCGCCGTCGCGCACCTGCGCCACCTGGCTGATGCCGGACATCGACATCAGCGAGCCCTGCGCCACCAGATGCGCTGCCTCGCCATGTACGGGAACGCCGATCTGCGGCCGCACCCATTCATACATCTTGCGCAATTCGCTGCGGCGTGGATGGCCGGAGACATGCACCAGCGCATCGCCGTCCTCGATGATCTTGATGCCGAGATCGATCAGGCGGTTCTTGATTTCGAGGATCGCCTTCTCGTTGCCGGGAATGGTGCGCGAGGAAAACACCACCGTGTCGCCGGCCGTCAGCGCCACCGACTTCATCTCGTCGCGCGACAGCTTGGCAAGCGCGGCAAGCGGCTCGCCCTGGCTTCCGGTGCAGATGATGACGAGGTTTTCGCGCGGGATGAAGCCGTAATCCTCCTCGGCGATGAATTCCGGCAACCCGTCCATATAACCGAGTTCATCAGCCACATCGATGACGCGCTTCATCGAGCGGCCAAGCACCAGGCATTGGCGGCCGGCATCCCGCGCTGCCTTGGCGATCGAGACGATGCGGCCGACATTGGAGGAGAAGCTGCTGACGGCGACACGGCCCTTGGCATTCTGGATGACACCCTTGAGACCCTCGCCCACCGCCACTTCCGACGGTGATTCCCCTTCCCGCAGCGCGTTGGTGGAATCGCAGATCAACGCCAGCACGCCCTTGTCGCCATAGGCGCGGAAGCGTGCCTCGTCGGTCATCGGCCCCACCGTCGGCGCCGGATCGATCTTCCAATCGCCGGTATGGATGACGACGCCGGCCGGCGTGGTGATCGCCAGCGACATCGGTTCGGGAATGGAGTGCGCAACGGGGATGGCCTCGATCTCGAACGGACCGACGGTGAATTTCTCGCCAGCCCGGTAGATCGTCACCGGGATCTTCGGCGCCCCTTGCTCGCCCTGCCGCTTGGCTTCCAGCAGGCCGGCGCCGAACGGCGTCATCCAGACCGGCGCCTTGAGCTTCGGCCAGATGTCGTGCAGCGCGCCGTAGTGGTCCTCATGTGCATGGGTAATGACGATGCCGCGCAGATTGGCGACATTCTCCTCGATGAAGCGGGTGTCGGGCAGTACCAGGTCGACGCCGGGCAGGGTTGCATCGGGAAAAGTAACGCCGACGTCGACGACGATCCATTCGCGCGCATTGGCCGGCCCATAGCCGTAGAGGGCGAAGTTCATGCCGATCTCGCCGACACCGCCGAGCGGCACGAAGACAAGTTCGGCATTTTCCGCTGTCGCCATGGTCTTTCCTTCCTTGCCGTTCAAATTGTGGGCCGGTCAAATTGTGGGCCGGTCAAAATTGTCGGCCAATCAAAATTGTCGGCCGGTCAAATTCAAGCTGGTCAAATACCTGGCCAGTCAAACGTATTGGCCAGTCAACCGACGGCCGATGCGACCGCGCCGAAATGCACGTCGCCGGCGGCGATCGTCAGAACCGAGCCTTCATCGTCGCGGATCACGAAACGGCAGTCTTCGTCAATGGTCTCGAAGGTGCCGCGCACCACATTACCGTCAATTCTGACAGCAACCTGCCCGCCAAGCCCCGCCGCACGCGCCAGCCAGCGCCGCCTGACGGCGGCAAGCCCACGCCCTTCGTTCCACAGCCGGGCATTCTCGCTCCATGCATCCGACAGCGCCAGAAACAGCGTCTCGGCATCGCAAGCCGACCCCAGCGCGTTGAGCGACGTCGCTGGATAGGGCAAATCATTGGGATAAGCCACCACATTGACGCCGATGCCAACAGCCACCGCCGAACGGTCGCCATCCAGCATCGCCGATTCCAGCAGGATGCCGGCGAGCTTGGCGCCCGAGGCAAGCACGTCGTTCGGCCATTTCAACTCGAAGCGGTTCTTGCCCTGGCTCGCACCATCGAGGCCGATCGCAATCCTGCCTTTCGGCACGACGGCGTCGAGCGCGTCGGCCAGCGCCAGTCCGGCAACGAAGCCGAGCGTCGCGGCAAGTCGAAGCTCGGTGTTGGTGATCACCAGCAGCGTCGCCGCCAGGTTGCCTTCGGGCGTCGCCCAGGCGCGGCCGCGGCGGCCACGTCCCGCTTCCTGCTTTTTTGAGACGACCCAGAGTTTGCCCGGATCGCCGGCCCGCGCGTGCTCCAGCGCCAACGCATTGGTGGAGCCGACCGTATCGTGCGCCTCGAGCCGGAACCCTTCCGAAGCCGCGGTTGGAGCCAGCCTGAACGTCATTCCGTTAGAAGAAGGTCTTGGCCGCGGCGGCTGCGTAGGTTCCGATCGGGCCGCCGATCAGCACGTAGAACAGCACGAAAGCGCCGCAGGCGCCGAGCACGACGCGCAGTTCGGTCGCCATCGGCACGAAGCCGCCGACCGGTTCGTCGAACCACATGATCTTGATGATGCGCAGATAATAATAGGCGCCCACCACAGAGGCCAGCACGCCGATGATCGCCAGCGCGTAGAGGTTGGCATTGATGGCGGCGAGGAACACGTACCATTTCCCCCAGAAGCCGGCGAGCGGCGGGATACCGGCCAGCGAGAACATCATGATGGTAAGGATCGTCGCCATGATCGGGTTGGTCGCCGACAGGCCGGCGAGATCGCTGATCTGCTCGACATTGCCCTCCTTGCGCCGCATGGCGAGGATGAAGGCGAAGGTGCCGAGCGTCATCACCAGATAGATCAGCATGTAGATGGCGACGCCGCGCACCCCGTCCTGGCTGTTGGCGGCAAGGCCGACCAGAGCATAACCCATATGGCCGATGGAGGAATAGGCCATCAGCCGCTTGATGTTGGTCTGGCCGATGGCCGCGAATGCGCCGAGCGCCATCGAGGCGATCGAGATGAAGACGATGATCTGCTGCCAGTCGGCGGCGATCGGCTTGAAGGCGCCCATGGTGACGCGCACCATCAGCGCCATCGCCGCCATCTTCGGTGCCGCCGCCAGAAAGGCCGTCACCGGCGTCGGCGCGCCCTCATAGACGTCGGGCGTCCACATATGGAACGGCACCGCCGAGATCTTGAAGGCAAGGCCGGCCAGCACAAAGACCAGGCCGAAGACGAGGCCGAGCTGGCGCTCGCCGCCGCTGAGCGCCGCGGCGATCTCCTGGAAGCCGGTGTTGCCCGTGTAGCCGTAGACCAGCGAGATGCCGTAAAGCAGCATGCCCGACGACAGCGCGCCAAGGACGAAGTACTTCAGCCCGGCCTCGGTCGAGCGCAGATTATCGCGGTTGATCGCCGCCAGCACGTAGATCGCCAGCGACTGCAGCTCGAGGCCGAGATAGAGCCCGATCATGCCGTTGGCCGAGATCATCAGCATCATGCCGAGCGTGCAGAGCAGGATCAGCACCGGATATTCGAACTTGTCGAAACGCTCCGCCTGGGCAAAGCGAACCGACATGACCAGCGTCACCGCCGAGCCGACCAGCGCCAGCATCTTCATGAAGCGGGCGAATGGGTCCTGGATGAAGGCTTCGCCATAGGCGTTGCCCTGCCCCGGGGAAAAGATCAGCCAGGCGCCGGCGATGACCAGCACGGCAACAGCAAGGCCGCTCACCGTGACGGCGGTGTTGGCGCGCGAATAGGCGCCGAGCATCAACAGCGCCAAGGCGCCGATGGCGAGGATCAGCTCTGGCGTCGAGAGCGACAGGCTGGAGAGAAGGTCCGGCGTCATGGTTCGCAAACCCCCAGTCAGTTCGCCGCCGCGGTCTGCGCGGCGCCGATGGATGCGGTGACATTGGTAACGAGCGCCTTGACCGATTCGGCCGTCGCGTCGAAGATCGGCGCCGGATAGACGCCGAAGAAGATGACCAGCGCGACCAGCGGATAGATGATCACCTTTTCGCGCGTCGACAGGTCGAGCAAACCTTTCAGGCTTTCCTTGGTCAGTGCGCCGAAGATCACCTTGCGGTAGAGCCAGAGCGCATAGGCCGCCGACAGTATGACGCCGGTGGCGGCGAAGAACGCCACCCAGGTGTTGACCCGGAACACGCCGAGCATGGTCAGGAACTCGCCGACGAAGCCGCTGGTGCCGGGCAGGCCGACATTGGCCATGGTGAAGATCATGAACACGGTTGCATATTTCGGCATGTTGTTGACCAACCCGCCATAGGCGTCAATGTCGCGCGTGTGCATGCGGTCGTAAACGACGCCGACGCAGAGGAACAGCGCGCCGGAGACCAGCCCGTGCGACAGCATCTGGAAGATCGAGCCCTGGACGCCTTCCTGGTTCATCGCGAAGATGCCCATGGTAACGAAGCCCATGTGAGCGACCGACGAATAGGCGATCAGCTTCTTCATGTCCTCCTGCATCAGCGCCACCAGCGAGGTGTAGATGATGGCGACAACGGAAAGCGTGAAGATCAGCGGCGCGAACATTTCGGATGCGATCGGAAACATCGGCAGCGAAAAACGCAGGAAGCCGTACCCGCCCATCTTGAGCAGGATGGCGGCCAGGATCACCGAGCCGGCCGTCGGTGCTTCGACATGCGCGTCCGGCAGCCAGGTATGCACCGGCCACATCGGCATCTTCACCGCAAAGGACGCGAAGAAGGCAAGCCATAGCCAGGTTTGCATATTGGCCGGGAAATTATGCGTCAGCAGCGTCGGGATATCGGTGGTGCCGGACTGGAAGAACATCGCCATGATGGCGAGCAGCATCAGCACCGAACCGGCCAGGGTGTAGAGGAAGAACTTGAACGAGGCATAGACGCGCCGCTTGCCGCCCCACACGCCGATGATGATGAACATCGGGATAAGGCCGGCTTCGAAGAAGACGTAGAACAAGACGATGTCGAGCGCACAGAACACGCCGATCATCAGCGTCTCGAGCAGCAGGAAGGCGATCATATAGGCTTTGACGCGCTTCTCGATCGATTCCCACGAGGCGAGAATGCAGAGCGGCATCAGGAAGGTGGTCAGGATGACGAACAGCATGGAGATGCCGTCTACGCCCATATGGTAGGAGATGCCGGAATCCAGCCAGGCAAACTTCTCGACGAACTGGAAGCCAGGTTGCGAATTGTCGAAGCCGGTCCAGATAAACAGCGAAATCACAAACGTGAACGCAGTCGTGAAAAGCGCGATGGCGCGGATGTTGCGGCGCGCGTTCTCGCTGTCATCACGCACGAAAAGGATGAGCAGCACACCAACCAGCGGCAGGAAGGTGACCAGCGATAGGATCGGCCAGGCGGTCATCAGAGCATCATCCAGGTGACGAGTGCGGCAACGCCGATCAGCATGGCGAAGGCATAGTGGTAGAGATAGCCGGTCTGCAGCTTGACGACCCGGTTGGTGACGTCGACGACGCGCGCCGAAATGCCGTCCGGCCCGAGTCCGTCGATGACGGTGCCGTCGCCGGTCTTCCACAGGAAGTGGCCGAGGCGCTTTGCCGGCCGCACGAACAGGAAGTCGTAGAGCTCGTCGAAATACCATTTGTTGAGCAGGAAGGCGTAGAGCAGGCGATGGTTGGCAGCGACGCTCCGAGGCATTTCCGGCGCGCGAATATAGAACTGCCAGGCAATCGCAAAGCCGATCAGCATGGCGATGAACGGCGACAACTCGACCCACAACGGCACTTCGTGGATTTCGTGCAGGATGTGGTTGTCCGGCAGCGTGAACAGCGACGCCTTCCAGAATTCGGCATAGCCCTCGCCGATGAAGGCGCCGTGGAAGATCACGCCGGCGAACAGCGCGCCCGCCGCCAGGATGAACAGCGGCACCAGCATGACCGGCGGCGATTCATGGACATGGTGCATGACCTCGTGGCTGGCCCGCGGCTCGCCGTGGAAGGTCATGAAGATCAGCCGCCAGGAGTAGAAGGAGGTAAAGCAGGCAGCAATGACCAGCAATATGAAGGCAAACGCGGCGACCGCATTGTGGCCGGCGAAGGCCGCTTCGATGATGGCGTCCTTGGAAAAGAAGCCGGCCGTGCCGATGATCGTTACCGGAATGCCGACACCGGTCAGCGCCAGCGTGCCGATCACCATCATCCAGTAAGTCGTCGGGATCAGCGTCCTCAGGCCACCCATTTTGCGCATGTCCTGCTCGTCGGAGACGGCGTGGATGACCGAGCCCGAGCCGAGGAACAGCAGCGCCTTGAAGAAGGCGTGGGTGAACAGATGGAAAATCGCCGCGCCATAGGCGCCGACGCCGAGCGCCACGAACATGTAGCCGAGCTGCGAACAGGTCGAATAGGCGATGACGCGCTTGATGTCGTTCTGGACAAGACCGACTGTCGCAGCGAAGAAGGCAGTGAAGGCGCCGATGAAGGTGACCACCGTCAGTGCCGAATGCGACAGCTCGAACAGCGGCGACAGCCGCGCCAGCATGAACACGCCTGCCGTCACCATGGTGGCGGCATGGATCAGTGCGGAGACCGGCGTCGGGCCTTCCATGGCATCCGGCAGCCAGGTGTGCAGCGGCACCTGCGCCGACTTGCCCATCGCGCCCATGAACAGGAGGAGGCAGACGACCGTCATCGCGGCCTGCTTATCGAGCGCATAGCCGAGGAAGGTCAGTACGGCCGCGCCTTGCGGCGCGCCTTCCGCCGGAATGAACGTCGCCGCATTGGCGAAGATGGTGCCGAGATTGACCGAGCCGAACAGCACGAACACGCCGAATATGCCGAGCGCAAAGCCGAAATCGCCGACGCGGTTGACGACGAAGGCCTTGATCGCGGCCGCATTGGCCGACGGCTTCTTGTACCAGAAGCCGATCAGCAGATAGGAGGCAAGGCCGACGCCTTCCCAGCCAAAGAACATCTGCACGAGGTTGTCGGCCGTCACCAGCATCAGCATGGCGAAGGTGAACAGCGACAGATAGGCGAAGAAGCGCGGCCGGTCCGGGTCGTGATGCATGTAGCCGATCGAGTAGACATGGACCAGCGCCGACACCGTATTGACGACGACCAGCATCACCACGGTCAGCGTATCGATCCGCAGCGCCCACGACGCTTCGAGGCCGCCTGACTGGATCCAGCGCAGCACCGGCACGGTGAACACCTCGCCGCCGCCGAAGCCGACCGAGAAGAAGGCAACCCACGACAGCACAGCGGCGATCACCAGGAAGCCGGAGGTGATGTATTCGGAAGCCTTGGCGCCGAGCGAAGTGCCGAACAGGCCGACGATCAGGAAGCCGAGCAGCGGAAGGAAGACGATGGCCTGATACATGGTGGTTTCCGTCAACCCTTCATCATGTTCACGTCTTCGACCGCGATCGAGCCGCGGTTGCGGAAGAAGACGACGAGAATGGCGAGGCCGATCGCCGCTTCGGCCGCCGCGACCGTCAGCACGAACAGTGCGAACACCTGGCCGACCAAATCGCCGAGCGCCGCCGAAAAGGCGACGAAATTGATGTTGACCGCAAGCAGGATCAGCTCGATCGACATCAGGATGACGATGACGTTCCTGCGGTTCAGGAAGATACCGAACACGCCGAGCGTGAACAGGATCGCCGATACGGTCAGGTAGTGCGCGATGCCGACGACCATCTCAGACTCCTTCGCCCGTCTTGACCTTGCGGATTTCCACTCCGGTTGCCGCCGTGCGGCCGACCTGGGCGGCGATCGACTGCCGCTTGACGCCCGGCTTGTGGCGCAGCGTCAGCACGATGGCGCCGATCATGGCGACCAGCAGCACCAGGCCAGCTACCTGGAAGTAATAGAGGTAATCCGTATAGAGGATGTCGCCGAGCGCTGCCGTATTGGAGCGCGCGGCCAGGTCCGGAATGGGCTTGGCGACCGTCGCCGCCAGTTTCGGCGCGAATGTATAGCCGCCGAGCACCACGATCAGCTCCGCCGCCAGGATCAGCCCGACCAGCGCGCCGATCGGTGCATATTGCAGGGCGCCTTCCTTCATCTCGGCGAAGTCGACATCGAGCATCATGACCACGAACAGGAACAGCACCAGCACCGCGCCGACATAGACGACGAGCAGGATCATCGCCAGGAACTCGGCGCCGGTCAGCATGAACAGGCCGGCGGCGTTGAAGAAGGTCAGGATCAGGAACAGCACCGAATGCACGGGATTGCGCGCCGAAATGACCATGAACGCCGATGCCACCGCGACAAAGGCGAAGAGGTAGAAAAAGGCCGCCTCTAGTCCACTCAGCATGGGTTCCCCCGGGTTTCCTGTCAGAACAGGACGTTCGTCCTGTTTTTTGCCACCGCCTCCGGTCGGCAAGTTGCGTGTTCCTATCGCATGTTCCGATCGGGTTGAAAGACCCGATCGAAAAGAAAACATGCGACACTCTTTCATTCCGGAGGATGATCTTGTCCGAAAAGTCTGCAACTTTTCGGGATCATCCTCTGAACGAGGCCCTCGCCCCGTCCATGCGTCAAATATCAGCGGTAAGGCGCATCCAGCGAGATGTTGCGCGCCAGCTCACGCTCCCAGCGGTCACCATTGGCCAGAAGCCTGTCCTTGTCGTAGTAAAGTTCCTCGCGCGTCTCCGTCGCGAACTCGAAATTCGGTCCCTCGACGATGGCGTCGACCGGGCATGCTTCCTGGCAGAAGCCGCAATAGATGCATTTCACCATGTCGATGTCGTAGCGCACGGTGCGCCGCGTGCCGTCATTGCGGCGTGGGCCGGCTTCGATGGTGATGGCCTGTGCCGGGCAGATCGCCTCGCACAATTTGCAGGCGATGCAGCGTTCCTCGCCGTTCGGGTAGCGGCGCAGCGCATGCTCGCCGCGGAAGCGCGGGCTGACCGGTCCCTTCTCATGCGGATAGTTGATCGTCTCCTTCGGCGCGAAGAACTGGCGCATCGACAGAAAGAAAGCGCCGACGAAATCCTGCAAAAGCAGTGACTTGGCGGCCTGGGATAATGCAGACATCAGGCAAACCCCGTGATCTTTAGGAAAGCGGCGGTGGCGACCACCATGAACAGCGAGATCGGCAGGAACACCTTCCAGCCGAGTCGCATCAGCTGGTCGTAGCGATAGCGCGGCACGAACGCCTTCACCATGGAGAACATGAAGAACACCAGGCAGACCTTGAGCACGAACCAGATCAGCCCCGGCACCCAGGTGAACGGCGCGAAGTTGAAGGGCGGCAGCCAGCCGCCAAGGAACAGGATGGTTGCCAACGCGCACATCAGGACGACGGCGACATATTCGCCGAGGAAGAACAATAGGAACGGCGTCGAGGAATATTCGACCATATGGCCGGCGACGAGTTCCGATTCGGCTTCCACGAGGTCGAAGGGCGGACGGTTGGTCTCGGCCAACGCCGAGATGAAGAAGACGATGAACATCGGGAACAGCGACAGCCAATGCCAGTCGAGGAAGGTGTTGGGCAGGCCGAGCCGCGTGCCCAGCCCGTCCTGCTGCGACAGGACGATGTCGGACAGGTTGAGCGAGCCGACGCAAAGCAGCACGGTGACGATGACAAAGCCGATCGAGACTTCGTAGGACACCATCTGCGCCGCCGAGCGCAGCGCGCCAAGGAACGGGTATTTCGAATTGGACGCCCAGCCGCCCATGATCACGCCATAGACCTCGAGCGAGGAGATGGCGAAGACATAGAGGATGCCGACATTGACGTTGGCGATCGCCCAGCCTTCATTGACCGGTATGACCGCCCATGCAGAGATCGCCAGCACCGCCGACACCAAGGGCGCCAGCAGGAAAACGCCCTTATTGGCGCCGGACGGGATCACCGGTTCCTTGAAGACGAATTTCAGCAGATCGGCGAAGGCCTGCAGCGTGCCCCACGGGCCGACGACGTTCGGTCCGCGGCGCAATTGCACCGCCGCCCAGATCTTGCGGTCGGCGTAAAGCACATAGGCGACGAAGATCAACAGCACGACGATCAGCACGACCGACTTCAAAAGGATCAGCAGCGCCGGCAGCACGTAGAAGGAGAAGAAGGTGTCCATGTCTACTCCGCCGCCTGCCTGAAGCCGTTTTTCGCCAAAGCCGAGCATTCGGCCATCACCGCGGAAGCCCGCGCGATCGGATTGGTCAGGTAGAAATCCTTGACCGGCGAGACGAAGGTGCCCTTGTTCAGCCGCCCGCCGAGCTTGGCAACCCTGGCGATGTCGGCCGGGTCGCCAGCCGCGACATGGTCGATGCGGGCAAGATGCGGGTATTCCGCATAGAGCTTTGCGCGCAGCTGCGGCAGCGAATCGAACGGCAGCTTCTTGCCGAGCACATCCGACAGAGCCCTGAGAATCGCCCAGTCCTCGCGCGCTTCGCCGGGCGCGAAGCCGGCCCGGTTGGTCTGCTGCACGCGGCCTTCGGTGTTGACGAAGGTGCCCGACTTCTCGGTATAGGCGGCGCCCGGCAGGATGACGTTGGCGCGATGCGCGCCCTTGTCGCCATGCGTGCCGATATAGACGACGAAAGCGCCGCCGGTCTTGGCCATGTCGATCTCGTCGGCGCCGAGCAGGAACAGCACGTCGGTCTCGCCCAGCATGCCGGCGACATTCCTGCCGCCCTCGCCCGGTACGAAGCCGACATCGAGGCCGCCGACACGCGCCGCGGCGGTGTGCAGCACGGCAAAGCCGTTCCAGTCGGCTCTAGCGGCGTTGACTGCGACGGCGAGCTTCGCCGCCTGGCCAAGCACGGCCGTCCCGTCTGGACGCGCCAGCGCACCCTGTCCGACGATGATCAGCGGATGCGTCGCCTTCTTCAGCAGCTGGAAGAACTTGCCGTTGCCGTCGGCCAGATCCTTCAGCGATTCCGGCCCGGCGCCGAGCTGCTCGTAATCATAGCGGGTATCGCCGACATCGCCGATGACGCCGACCGACAGATTGCCGGCCCGCCAGCGCTTGCGGATGCGGGCGTTGAGCAGGGATGCCTCGAAGCGCGGATTGGCGCCGACGATCAGCACCGCATCGGCCTGTTCGATGCCTTCGATGGTCGGGTTGAAGACATAGCTCGCCCGGCCGAGCGACGGATCGAGTGCGGCACCGTCCTGGCGGCAGTCGGTGTTCTTCGAGCCGAGCGAAGCCATCAGAAGCTTAAGCGCGTAGATCTCCTCGACGGCTGCAAGATCGCCGGCAATGGCGCCGATCTTTTCGGGTGCGGCATTCGACACCGCTTCCTTGATCGCGGCAAAAGCCTCCGCCCAGCTTGCCGGGGCCAGTCTGCCGTCCTTGCGCACATAGGGCCGGTCGAGGCGCTGCGTGCGCAGACCGTCCCAGATGAAGCGGGTCTTGTCGGAAATCCACTCCTCGTTCACCGCCTCGTTGGTGCGCGGCAGGATGCGCATCACTTCGCGGCCCCGGCTATCGACGCGGATCGCCGAGCCGACGGCGTCCATCACGTCGATGGATTCGGTCTTGGTCAGTTCCCACGGCCGTGCCTGGAAAGCGTAGGGTTTGGAGGTCAGCGCGCCGACCGGACAAAGGTCGATGACATTGCCCTGCAGTTCCGACGTCATCGCGCTTTCGAGATAGGTGGTGATCTCGGCATCCTCGCCGCGGCCGATCAGGCCGAGCTCGGATATGCCCGCAATCTCGGTGGTAAAGCGGACGCAGCGCGTGCAATGGATGCAGCGGTTCATGATCGTCTTGACCAGCGGCCCGATATACTTGTCTTCGACCGCCCGCTTGTTCTCGTGGTAGCGCGAGGAATCGACCCCGAACGCCATCGCCTGGTCCTGCAGATCGCACTCGCCGCCCTGATCGCAGATCGGGCAGTCCAGCGGATGGTTGATCAGCAGGAATTCCATCACGCCTTCGCGGGCCTTCTTGACCATCGGCGTGTTGGTGAAGATTTCCGGCGGCTCGCCATTTGGACCGGGGCGCAGGTCGCGCACGCCCATGGCGCAGGACGCCTGCGGCTTGGGCGGGCCGCCCTTCACCTCGATCAGGCACATGCGGCAATTGCCGGCGATCGACAGCCGCTCATGGAAGCAGAAGCGCGGCACTTCAGCACCTGCGTCCTCGGCCGCCTGCAGCAGCGTGTAGTGGTCGGGTACAGTGATCTCTTTCCCGTCGACCTTGAGCTTTGCCATTTCGCCTCAAACCCCTGCGGACGTTCCGCAATCTTTCCTTCCGGGCGCAGCCGACACCGCGCACGGTATTGAATTCAATTTTTGGCCTCGGCCAATGCGGCCGCCTGACCGATCCAGCCGTCACGGCCGATACGGCCCTTCAACGACAGGTAATCCTCGACCCAGGCGATCTCTTGCGGCGTCCACGCGGCAATCTGGGCGTATGTCCAGATGCCAAGGCCATTAAGCACCTTTTCCAGTTTCGGTCCGATGCCCGATATCGCCTTGAGGTCGACGCGCACGGCTGGCCGGTCCATCGGCTTGGGCTGCTTGAAATCCTCCGGCATCAGTCCGGCCGACGCGTCCGCTGCAACGGTGCTGGCATTCGCCACGCTCCGCGCCGCAGTGCTTGTTGCAATGTCGGTCACGTCATTAGCGAAGGACTGCGCCTCGGCAATCAGGGTTTTGGTGGCTGCGCGCGCCTTGGTCGAGGAGCTTTTGCCGGTCGCGGAAACGCGTTCGGTCCGGGCCTCGAAATCCTCGGTGACCGGCTGCCAAAGCCGCTGCGAGGTCTCGGCCACGCCTGAAAGCACGCCCATCCAGACGCCAAAGGCGTGGTTGGCAAGCCCGATGCCGAGTGCCGTCATCGCCGCCGCGCCGGCGACAGGATGCGCCAGGAGATTGACGGCGCTGGCCATCTCCTTCGGCATTGTCCTGGTCAGGTCCTGGTTCATCTTCAAGAACGGGTCCCCATCGGGCGTCAAATCGTCGGGTATCGAAAACAGCGACATAGGTGGTCTCCTGGTCGTTTCCGTCTGCCCCGCGCTCGTTTCCTCGTTTCGGGCATTCGCCCGCATTTTTTTGAATTCTTCTATTCCGCCGCCGCCAGCACCGGTTCGGCTCGGTGTGCGTTGCGCGAAAACTCGTCGATGCGCCGCTCCACCTCGCCACGGAAATGCCGCATCAGACCCTGGATCGGCCATGCCGCCGCATCGCCCAGAGCGCAGATCGTGTGGCCCTCGACCTGCTTGGTCACGTCGAGCAGCATGTCGATCTCGCGCTTCTGCGCCTCGCCGCGCACCAGCCGTTCCATCACCCGCCACATCCAGCCCGTGCCCTCACGGCAGGGCGTGCACTGGCCGCAGCTCTCGTGCTTGTAGAAATAGGACAGCCGCGCGATCGCCTTCACGACATCGGTCGATTTGTCCATGACGATGACAGCCGCGGTGCCTAGGCCCGATTTCAGGTCGCGCAGCGCATCGAAATCCATCGGCGCGTCGATGATCTGCTCGGCCGGCACCAACGGCACCGAGGCGCCGCCCGGAATGACCGCCAGCAGATTGTCCCAGCCGCCGCGGATGCCTCCGCAATGCGTCTCGATCAGTTCGCGGAACGGGATCGACATCGCCTCTTCGACGGTGCACGGATTGTTGACGTGGCCGGAGATGCAGAACAGCTTGGTGCCGGCATTGTTGGGCCGGCCGAAGGACGAGAACCAGGCCGCACCGCGGCGCAGAATGGTTGGCGCGACAGCGATCGACTCGACATTGTTGACCGTCGTCGGGCAGCCATAGAGGCCGACATTGGCCGGGAAAGGCGGCTTCAGCCGCGGCTGGCCCTTCTTGCCCTCGAGGCTTTCGAGCAGCGCCGTTTCCTCGCCGCAGATATAGGCGCCGGCGCCATGGTGCATGTAGATGTCGAAATCATAGCCGGACGTGTTGTTCTTGCCGATCAGCTTGGCCGCATAGGCCTCGTCGATGGCGCGCTGCAGCGCCTCGCGCTCGCGGATGAACTCGCCGCGCACATAGATGTAGGCGGCGACCGCGCCCATGGCGAAGCCCGCGATCAGGCAGCCCTCGACCAGCGTATGCGGATCGTGGCGCAATATATCGCGGTCCTTGCAGGTGCCGGGTTCGGATTCGTCGGCATTGACAACGAGATAACTCGGCCGGCCGTCGCTCTGCTTGGGCATGAACGACCATTTCAGCCCGGTCGGGAAGCCGGCGCCGCCGCGGCCGCGCAGGCCCGATGCCTTCATCTCGTTGACGATCCACTCGCGCCCCTTGGCGATGATGCCGGGCGTGTTGTCCCAGGCGCCGCGCGCCATGGCGCCGGCCAGCGACTTGTCGAAGCGGCCGTAGATATTGTTGAAGATGCGGTCTCTGTCCTGAAGCATTGCTCGTTCCTTCAGACCGGCTTCTTGCCGGTCGGCCGGCGCTTGTTTCCGGGCGACGGCTTGGCCGCTTCGGCGGCAGCCTTCGCCGGTTTAACCTTGGCCTCCGGCGCTTTGAAAGCAGACGCCGGCTCGGCCTTGTTCTTGGAGCCTTTGCGCTGTTTCGAGACGTCCTCGACCTGCGGCTCGGCCTTGTTGGCATTGGCGGCCGAATGCAGAGGCGCTGCAACGCTCGCCGCCTTCTCCGCCGCGGGCGCGACTTTTGTCGCCGACGGCGATTTCAGCGCCGGGCTGGTCTCGACCGCATCGGTCTTCGGCTTGCTGGCATTCGAGGGCGCAACTGGCGCCGGTGCAGGCGCGGCAGCAGGCGGAACCGGCGCTGCGGCAGCGGCCGCCGGCGCCGCTTCCTTGGCGGCCTTGGTCGCGGCCCTGGTTTCCCGGTCGCGGGTCGCCTTGAGGATCGCCTTTTCACTCTTAAGGGTCGTCAGGCCGCTGGCCGGCTCGGAAGTGACGCGGCCGTTTTGCGGTCCCGGTTCCACCGTGGCGCCCTTACCGGCGTCATAAAGGTCGATGATCTCGGCAAGCCGCTCCGGCGTCAAATCCTCATAGGTGTCCTTGAATATCATCACCATCGGCGCGTTGACGCAGGCGCCGAGACACTCGACCTCCTCCCACGACAGCGTGCCTTTGTCGTTGGTGTGGAACTGGTCGTGATGGATCTTCGAGCGGCACACATCCATCAGCGCTTCCGAGCCGCGCAGCATGCAGGGCGTGGTGCCGCAGACCTGGATATGGGCGCGGCTGCCGACCGGATTGAGTTGGTATTGCGTATAGAAGGTGGCGACTTCCAGCCCTCTGATATAGGGCATGCCGAGCATGTCGGAGATCGCCTCGATCGCCGCCTTGGTCACCCAGCCTTCCTGCTCCTGCGCCAGCATCAGCAAGGGGATGATCGCGGATTGCTCGCGCCCCTTCGGATATTTCTTGATCCACTGCTTCGCCGCTGCCGCATTCGCCCGGTTGAAGGCGAAGGAGGCTGGCTGGAGGCTGGCTTCTGCGAGACGGCGGACTGACATTTAGCGATCGACCTCACCAAACACGATGTCGAGGGAGCCGAGAACGGCGGTGACGTCGGCCAGCATGTGGCCGCGGCACAAAAAGTCCATGGCTTGCAGATGCGCAAAGCCCGGCGCGCGCAGCTTGCAGCGGTAGGGCTTGTTGGTGCCGTCGGAGACGAGATAGACGCCGAACTCGCCCTTCGGAGCCTCGACCGCGGCATAGACCTCGCCGGCCGGCACGCGGTAGCCTTCGGTGTAGAGCTTGAAGTGATGGATCAGCGCTTCCATCGAGCGCTTCATCGCCGCGCGCTTCGGCGGCACCACCTTGCCGTCGAGGTTCGACACCGGCCCGCCGCCTTCCTTGCCGAGCAACAGGTCGACGCACTGGCGCATGATTTTCGCCGACTGCCGCATCTCTTCCATGCGCACCAGATAACGGTCGAAACAGTCGCCGTTCTTGCCGACCGGAATGTCGAAGTCCAGCTCGGCATAGCATTCGTAGGGTTGCGATTTGCGCAGGTCCCACGGCGCACCCGAGCCGCGCACCATGACGCCGGAAAACCCCCAGGCCCAGGCGTCCGCCAGGGAGACAGTGGCAATGTCGACATTGCGCTGCTTGAAAATACGGTTACCGGTCAAGAGCGCGTCGAGGTCGTCGATCGACTTCAGGAACGGGTCAATCCACTTGCCGATGTCCTCGATCAGCTTCTGCGGCAGGTCCTGATGCACGCCGCCCGGCCGGAAATAGGCTGCATGCATGCGCGAGCCGCTGGCACGCTCATAGAACACCATCAGCTTTTCGCGCTCGACGAAGCCCCACAGCGGCGGCGTCAGCGCGCCGACATCCATCGCCTGCGTCGTCACATTGAGGATGTGCGACATGATGCGGCCGATCTCAGAGTAGAGAACTCGAATAAGCTGCCCGCGCTTCGGCACCTCGATGCCGAGCAGCCGCTCGGCTGCAAGCGCAAAGGCATGCTCCTGGTTCATCGGCGCGCAATAGTCGAGCCGGTCGAGATAAGGCACCGCCTGCAGATAAGTCTTGTGCTCGATCAGCTTTTCCGTGCCGCGATGCAACAGTCCGATATGCGGATCGACGCGGTCGACGACCTCGCCGTCGAGCTCCAGCACGAGGCGCAAAACGCCGTGCGCAGCCGGATGCTGCGGGCCGAAATTGATGTTGAAGTTGCGGACGGAGGTTTCAGCCATTCACTGTTTTGCCTTCTCGTCCCCCGGCAGAACATAATCCGTGCCTTCCCATGGGGACAGAAAATCGAAATTGCGGAATTCCTGCTTGAGCTCCACCGGCTCGTAGATGACGCGCTTGGCTTCGTCGTCGTAGCGCACCTCGACGAAGCCGGTCAGCGGAAAGTCCTTGCGCAGCGGATGGCCTTCGAAGCCGTAGTCGGTCAGAATCCGCCGCAGATCGGGATGACCCGAAAACAGCACGCCATAGAGATCGTAGGTTTCGCGTTCGAACCAGTCGGCGCCGGGATATATGCCGGTGATTGACGGCACCAGCGTCTCTTCGTCGGCCTGGACCTTGATGCGGATGCGGATATTCTGCCTCGGCGACAGCAAATGATAGACGACGTCGAAGCGCTTTGCCCGCGACGGATAATCCGCGCCGCAGACATCGATGATCGAGATGAACTGGCATTTCGGGTCGTCGCGCAGGAAGGTCACTACCTCGATCAGGTCGCGCGGTTCGACCGAGATGGTGAGTTCGCCATAGGCAAACACCACCTCGCCGATCCGGCCGGTCAGCTTCTCGCCGAGATAGGTCGAGAGGTCATTCAACGCCTGGGTCATGCCGCTCACCGCTCGATCGTGCCGGTGCGGCGGATCTTCTTCTGCAGGAGAAGGATGCCGTAGAGCAGCGCTTCGGCGCTCGGCGGGCAGCCGGGCACGTAGATGTCGACCGGCACGATGCGGTCGCAGCCGCGCACCACCGAATAGGAATAATGATAATAGCCGCCGCCATTGGCGCAGGAGCCCATCGAGATGACGTAGCGCGGCTCCGGCATCTGATCGTAGACCTTGCGCAGCGCCGGCGCCATCTTGTTGGTCAGCGTGCCGGCAACGATCATGATGTCGGACTGACGCGGAGACGCGCGCGGCGCAACACCGAACCTTTCCGAGTCATAGCGCGGCATCGAGGTATGGATCATCTCGACCGCGCAGCAGGCGAGACCGAAGGTCATGAACATCAGCGAGCCGCTGCGCGCCCAGGTGATCAGCGCCTCGGTCGAGGTGACGAGAAAGCCCTTGTCGGCGAGCTCGTTGTTGATCTCCAGGAAGAACGGATCATCCTCCCCCACCGGCCTGCCGGTGTTGGGGTCGATGAGGCCCTTGGGCTTCGGCGCGACGAGCGTGCCGGAACTGTCGTTCAATCCCATTCCAGCGCTCCTTTTTTCCATTCATAGGCAAAGCCGATGGTCAGCACCGCCAAAAACACCATCATCGACCAAAAACCGAGCATGCCGATCTGGCTGAACGACACCGCCCAAGGAAACAGGAAGGCCACCTCCAGATCGAAGATGATGAACAGGATCGACACCAGGTAGAAGCGGATGTCGAACTTCATGCGCGCATCGTCGAACGAGTTGAAGCCGCATTCATAGGCCGAAAGCTTTTCCGGATCGGGGTTGCGGTAGGCCACCAGGAAGGGTGCGGCAAGCAGCGCCAGCCCGACCACCAGCGCCACGCCGATGAACAGGACGATGGGCAGGTACGAACCTAAAAGTGCGTTCATGCTGCAGTTTCCGTTGGCGGCCAATCCACTCTGATTACAGCACCGGACCCACTTGCGGAAGCGTGACAGTTTAACCACTGAACCGTTTTAAGGGGGCTCTATGCTGCAACGCGGCGAGGGTTAGCGCAGCGCTTTCGGCGAAGCAAGTCAAACCTTGTTCAAATCGCGGTACTGGGCGGCATATCCGGGAAAACTGGTCAGATCCGCTCCTGTTTGATTTCTTTCACTTTTCACTCCACTTTTCTCTCCTGACATGGATACCGACAAAACCCTGCTAGCATGGCGCGGAATCGCAGATTCTCTGCTCTGTCCGGCATCATCAGGATACCCGCATTGATGAAGGAAAAAATCTCGCTTCGCATGGCCCGCCGCATCGCGCTGGCGGCACAGGGATTCAATGACCCCCGACCCGCCGGTACACCCGACCGCCGACATCTGGCCCGCGTGCTTGCCCGTACCGGCCTGCTGCAGATCGATTCCGTCAGCGCCGTGGTGCGCGCCCACTACATGCCGCTCTATTCGCGGCTTGGCCCCTACAAGCTGGCGCTGCTCGACGACGCCGCCATAACGCGCAAGCGGATGGTCTTTGAATATTGGGCGCACGAAGCCTCCTTCCTGCCGGTCGAGACCTATCCGCTGATGCGCTGGCGCATGCAGCGGGCCGAGCGCGGCGAGGAAATGTACAGCGGACTGGCCAAATGGGGCCGCGAGCACGCCGCCTATATCGAGGAGATCTATCGCCAGGTCGTCGATCACGGCCCGATCGCCGCTTCAGCCCTCGAAGGCCAAAAGGGCAATGGTGGCTGGTGGGGCTGGAGCCATGCCAAGCACGCCTTCGAATGGCTGTTCTGGGCCGGCCGCATCACCACAGCGCATCGCCGCGGCTTCGAGCGGTTCTACGATCTGCCGGAGCGCGTACTGCCGCCGGCGGTACTCGCTCTGCCGGTTCCTTGCCCCGAGGATGCGCACCGCGAATTGCTGCGTATCTCCGCCCGCGCCCATGGCGTCGCCACGGCAGGCGACCTGCGCGACTATTTCCGCCTCTCGCCCGCCGATATCAAGGGCCGCATCGAGGAGCTGGTCGAGGCTGGCGAGCTGTTGCCGGTGAGCGTCGACGGCTGGAGCAAAACAGCCTATCTCCACAAGAACGCCCGTTTGCCGCGCCGGACCGAGGCGCGCGCCCTGCTTGCGCCGTTCGATCCCGTCGTCTTCGAGCGGTCGCGCACCGAGCGGCTGTTCGACTTCCACTACCGCATCGAGATCTACACGCCGGCCGAAAAGCGCCGGTATGGCTATTACGTGCTGCCGTTCCTGCTCGGCGACAGCATCGTCGGGCGGGTCGACCTCAGGGCCGACCGTCCGGCCGGCGTATTGCGCGTCCATGCCGCCTATGCGGAGCCCGGCGCCCCGCCACAAACCGCTGCCGAACTCTTCGAGGAATTGAAGCAGATGCAGGGCTGGCTCGGGCTTGAGCGCATCGAGGTGACAGCTGCCGGTGATCTTGGGCCGGCGCTGGCCGACATTGCCGCGTCGTAGACGTGCGTTGACACGACTGCCTCCACAAGCCTAAATCTGTTCCAGACGGTCCCCTGCCCGCAACGGCAGGGGCCAAGAGGGAATGCGGTGCGAAATCTCGATTTCAAATCCGCGGCTGTCCCCGCAACTGTAAGCGACGAGCCAAGGCCGAAAACCACTGGGATATTCCCGGGAAGGCGGCACCAAGGCGATGACCCGCGAGCCAGGAGACCTGCCGTCTAGGACATAAGAATCCGATCGCCTGGCGGGTTTTCCGGGCAAGGAGCCTGATTTGGAACGCGACAGCAGTTTTTCGGCTGAGACAGCGGATTTATTGTCCGGCCCTGACGATTCCCTGGCCGGCGTTACCGTCATCGTCTGCTCTTCCTGCCGTGACGAGACCGGTTCGGACGCTCATCCCCGCGCCGGCGAACTGCTCGCCGAGGACACGCGCCGCGCCGCTTCCGGCGAAAACATCAAAATCCGCACCGTCGAATGCCTCGGCAATTGCAAGCGCCGGCTCAGCGCCGCCATGCTGCGCGACGGCTGCTGGAGTTACGTCTTCGGCGACCTGACCACGACCAGCGGCGCCGATCTCGTGACCGGTGCAAAGCTGTTCGCCACCTCGACGGATGGGCTCATTCCGTGGCGCGGCCGTCCCGATTGTCTGAAGCGCGGTCTGGTTGCCCGCATCCCTCCCCTCGACCTTTTGAAGGACTTGATATGACCGCTGCCTCCCTTTCGCGCGTCCCCTGCACCGTCGTTACCGGATTTCTCGGCGCCGGCAAGACGACATTGATCCGCCATTTGCTCGAAAACGCCAAAGGCAAGCGGCTGGCCATCATCGTCAACGAGTTCGGCGACATCGGCATCGACGGCGAGATCCTGAAGGGCTGCGGCATCGACACCTGCCCCGAGGAAAACATCGTCGAGCTGGCCAATGGCTGCATCTGCTGCACTGTCGCCGACGATTTCGTCCCGGCGCTCGACCAAATCCTGTCGCTGATGCCGAGGGTCGACCATATCCTGATCGAGACATCCGGGCTGGCCCTGCCCAAGCCGCTGGTCCAGGCCTTCCAGTGGCCGTCGGTCAAGAGCCGGGTGACCGTCGACGGCGTCATCGCCGTCGTCGACGGACCGGCGCTGGCGGATGGCCGCGTCGCCAACGACATGGACGCCCTGCAGGCGCAGCGCGCGCAGGACGAGACGCTCGAACACGACGATCCGGTCGAGGAAGTATTCGAAGACCAGCTCGCTTGCGCCGACCTGATCATCCTGTCGAAGAGCGACCTGATGGACGCAGCCGGCTCGGCCCGTGCCAATGCCGTCATCGGCAAGCATGTTGCGCGGGCGGTGAAGATCGTGCCGACTTCGCAAGGCAAGGTCGATCCGTCGGTGCTGCTCGGCCTCGGCCTCGCCGTCGAGGACGACATCGAGAACCGCAAGACCCATCACGACGACGAGCTCGACCACGAGCATGACGATTTTGACTCGTTCGTCATCGACATCGCGTCCGTCTCCAACCCGGACGAGCTCGCACAACGCGTCGCCACGGCGGCGGCGGAAGAAAACGTGTTGCGCGTCAAGGGCTTCGTCGAGGTTGGCGGCAAGCCGATGCGGCTCCTGCTGCAGGCTGTCGGTCCCCGCGTCAACCATTATTACGATCGCGCCTGGACGGCTGACGACGACCGCCGTTCGCGCCTCGTCGTCATCGGTCTGAAAGGGCTGAACCGCCCGGCGATAGAGCGTATCCTCGCCGGCTGACCCCAGGTACGAGCCGCGATGCACATCCTCACCACCACATCCGCCTCGCTCGACGATCTCGCCGAGCCTGTCGATCTCAGGCAAACGCCTGCGGATGTCGTGGCCCTGTCCTTCACCGACAGCGACCTGGCCGGGCTGGCGGCGGCGTGGAAGGCGGATGCGGACCGCCTGCCCTCGATGCGGCTCGCCGCCTTGCGCGACCTGCGCCATCCGATGTCCGTCGACCTCTGGACCGAGAGCGTCGCCCGCCACGCCAAGGTCATTCTGGTCCGCATTCTCGGCGGCTACGAGTGGTGGCGCTATGGCTGCGACCAGCTCGCCGTTATCGCGCGAAATCGCGGTATCAAGCTGGCGCTCCTACCGGGCGAGAGCCACGACGAGGATTTGCGACTGATCGAAGGCTCGACGCTGCCGCGCGAGGAGTTGGACGCCCTGCTGGGCTATTTCCGCGAGGGCGGGCCGGCAAATATGACGGCGCTGGTGCAGAGGCTGGCAAGTCTCGCTGGATCGGGTGCGGCGATAGCCGAACCTGTTAGCGTGCCAAAGGCGGGATTTTACGAGCCGGGGCTGGGGGTCGTAGAACGCGGCGTCCCCCTCCCCCTCGAGGGGAGGGTCCGGCCGCAGGCCGGGGGTGGGGTCCTCTCCGAAGCGCGCCAACACTTTGAAGCGCGCCGACAGAAAAAAATGTCGAGCACTGCCGCAACGACCCCACCCGGCCCTTCGGGCCACCCTCCCCTCGAGGGGGAGGGAGAAGTCGTGCCGATCCTCTTCTACCGCTCGATGCTGCTCGCCGCCGACGTCGCGCCCATCGACGCGCTTTTCGAAGCGCTGAGCGCGCGCGGCATGGCTCCCGTGCCTATCTTCGTCTCCAGCCTCAAGGACCCGGCCTCACTCGCCTTTGTTGAAACCGCGCTTGCAACGCTGAAGCCTGCCGCCATCATCACCGCCACAGCTTTCGCCTCCGGGGCCGAGCCGGGCGTTGAAACCCTGTTCGACCGCGCCGGCGTGCCGGTGTTCCAGGTCATCGTCGCAACCACCCGCCGCGACATCTGGCAAACCAATCAGCGCGGCCTGGCGCCCGCCGACCTTGCCATGCATGTCGTCCTGCCCGAGCTCGACGGCCGCATCCTGGCCGGCGCCATTTCCTTCAAGGGCGAAAGCGAAACCGATCCCGCATTGGCCTTCCGCGCCTTCGCCAACCGGCCAGAGCCCGACCGCGTCGCGCAAGTGGCGAACCGTATCGAGGCATTCGTGCGCCTGCGGCGGACGCCGCGCGCGGAACGCAAGCTCGCCATCCTGATCCCCGACTATCCGAGCGCCCCCGGTCGCACCGGCTACGCCGTCGGCCTCGACGTGCCGTCCAGCGTGCTGGCAATGCTGCACGACCTGAGCGAACAGGGCTACGCCGTTGAAAGGATTCCGCAAACGCCAAGGGAGTTGTTGGATTTGCTGGAACGGGGCAATGGTGGGCTGAGACTGGACGATTATCTCGCTCTTTCTGCAGAGTTACCGACTGCGGCACTCGCTGCCGTGGAGGCGGCATGGGGTAAGGCGGAAGATGAGACAGGTTCGCGCGAGGCGCCCCCCTCTGTCCTGCCGGACATCTCCCCCTCAAGGGAGGAGATTGGCCGTTTCGCCGACGGCTCTACCTTAATACCGTCGGTAGTTGGCGAAAGCAGAAGTCACGGAGCAATCTCTCCCCTTGAGGGGGAGATGTCCGGCAGGACAGAGAGGGGTGTTCAAGCGCCTGCCGTCGCCAAATTCCCCTTCCGCACGGCCACGTTCGGCAACATCACCGTGGCGCTCGCCCCCGATCGCGGGCGCTCAGTCGACCGCCGCGCCGACTATCACGACCCGACATTGCCGCCTCGCCATGCGCTGGTCGCCTTTGGCCTCTGGCTGCGCCAGTCGCTCGGCATCCATGCAATTGTCCATGTCGGCGCCCACGGCACGCTGGAATGGCTGCCCGGCAAGACCGTTGCGCTCAGCGAAAACTGCTTTCCCGAAATCGTCGCCGGCGCCCTGCCCGTCATTTATCCGTTCATCGTCTCCAACCCCGGCGAGGCAGCCCAGGCCAAGCGGCGCGTTGCCGCCGTCACGCTTGGCCATCTGCCGCCGCCACTGACCGGCGCCGGGCTGGACGAAAACCAGCACAGGCTTGAACGACTGGTCGACGAATATGCCCAGGCCGACGGGCTCGACCGCCGCCGCCGCGACCGCCTGGCGAAGCTGATCGTCGAAACGGCGGAAAAGACCGGCCTCGCCTCAGAGGCTGGTGTCGCCAGGACCGACGCAGCCGACGAGGCTTTGCGCCGCATCGACGCCTGGCTCTGCGATCTCAAGGATTTCGCCATCAAGGACGGCCTGCACATTTACGGCCGCTCGCCGGAAGGCGAAGCTGATCCGGTACGGCGGCAAAGTGCGGCAGCTGAAAAAACCGCGCTGCTTGCCGCCCTCGACGGCCGCCACGTCGCTGCCGGTCCGGCCGGCGCGCCGGCGCGTGGCCGGAGCGATGTGCTGCCGACCGGGCGCAATTTGTTTACCGCCGACCCGCGCACCATGCCGACGCCGACATCGTTCGATCTCGGCAGGGCGGCCGCCGACGAGGTCTTGCGCAGCTACATGCAATCGCATGGCGACTGGCCGCGCTCGCTGGTCATCGACCTCTGGGGGTCGGCCTCGCTGCGCACCGGCGGCGAGGAGATCGCGCAAGGCCTGGCGCTGATGGGCTGCCGGCCGCAATGGGATTCAGCCACCGGCCGCATCACCGGCATCGAGGTGCTGCCGCCGGCAACGCTCGGCCGCCCGCGCGTCGATGTCACCTGGCGCATATCGGGCCTGTTCCGCGACATGTTCCCGACCCAGATCGCGCTGATCGATGCCGCCGCCAACGCCGTCGCCGCCCGCGACGAGGACGATTCGGAAAACCCGCTGGCGGCCAGCACCCGCGCGGATGGAAAGATCAGCCCGCGCATTTTCGGCACCTCGCCGGGCACTTACGGCGCCGGCGTCGAGGACTTGTTGTCGAGCGGCGACTGGGCTGCGCGCGAAGAGATCGGCCGCACTTACCTCGACGCCACTTCGCATGCCTATGGCGGCGCCGAGGGCGAAGGCATTTCGGCGCCCGGCGCGTTCGAGGGCCGCATCGCTGAGGCCGACCTTCTGGTTCATACCGGCGACGACCCCGGCCGCGACATCCTCGAAGGCTCGGCCGACGTCGCCTTTATCGGCGGCTTTTCGGCAGCGCTTGCCGCGCTCGGCAGCAGCGCCGACGTCATCGTCCTCGACATCACGGACCCGCAAAGGCCCAAGCCGCGCTCGGTTGGTGAGGCCGTATCCCGGGTAGTTCGCGCCCGCGCGGTGAACCCGCGCTTCATCGCCGGCCAGATGCGGCACGGGCCGCGCGGCGCCTCGGAATTCGCCGAGACGGTCGACCGGCTGGTCGGCTTTGCCGAGACTACCCATGCCATATCAGGCACGCTGATCGACGCCGTGCACGATGCCTATCTTGGCGACCCCGTGGTGCGCGCCTTCATCCTGCGCGAGAACCCGGCGGCGGCGAAGGTGATTGCCGAGCGTTTGCTGTCAGCACGGCGGCGCGGGCTCTGGCATCCGCTGCGCAACTCGATCGATGACGATCTCGCCGCACTGATTGCCGAAGCGCAAGCTCTGGGAGTGGCGGCATGAACGCTTTCTCGCGCCGTGGCGCCTGCCCTGCCTTGTCCGCGCCGATGCAAACCGGCGACGGGCTACTGGTGCGGCTCAATCCGGTCGCTGGAGGACTGTTGCCGAAGTCGTTGATCGGACTCTGCGAATCCGCCTTGCGCCATGGCAACGGCATCATGGAAGTGACCGCCCGCGGCGGCCTGCAGATACGCGGCCTGACGCCGGCAAGCGCGCCGCTACTGGCGATGGAGGTCGATGCGCTCGGCATCGCCGTGCGCACCGGCGTGCCGGTCGAGACCGGCCCGCTGGCCGGGCTCGCCCCGGAGGAGATAGCCGACCCGCGCCCGATGGCGGAGCGGATTCGGGTGGCGATTGAAGAGGCTGGTCTGACGGCAAGGCGCGGTCCGAAGGTTTCAGTCGTCATCGACGGCGGCGGGCAACTGACGATGGATGCGGTGACGGCCGACATACGACTGGCTGCGATCAGAACCGACGCGGGCGTCCGCTGGCTGATAGCCGTTGCTGGCGACGGGCAGAATGCCAAGCCTCTCGCCATGGCCGAGGAGGAAGCAGCCCGTGATATCGCCGTCGCGATTCTAAGGATGGTCGCCGAAAAAGGCCGCGACGCTCACGCAAGGGATTTGACGGAACGGCAGCGCAGATCTCTCGCAAGCTGGCATTCCTTCGCGCCCCCCTCTGTCCTGCCGGACATCTCCCCCTTTAGGGGGGAGATCGGCAGTTCCGCCGACGGCCGTACTTCTGCTGCCTTGGTATTTGGCGCGACTTCGGCGATTAGCGGAGGCGGAGACCAAGGCGCAATCTCCCCCCTAGAGGGGGAGATGTCCGGCAGGACAGAGGGGGGCGCCGCCGAGCGCCTTCGCCCGCCCATTGGTATCTTCAACCTGAGCAACGGCCGTGCCCTCGGCATCGGCCTGCCCTTCGGCAGCATGCCCGCGCAAAAACTCATCGGCCTCACGCAAGAAGCCATCGCCCTGGGCGTCACCGAAATCCGCCTCGCTCCAAGCCGCGCGCTGCTTTTCATCGGCCTTTCGCCAACCGCCTACCACTCGCTTCAGCAGACAGCCGCCGCCCTCGGCTTCGTCACAGACCCCGCCGACCCGCGCACCCGGATCGCCGCCTGCCCCGGCGCACCCGCCTGTGCCTCCGGCCGCATCTCCACCCGCGACATCGCCGAGATCATCGCTACAGAAAGCCGCGACATCCTCGATTCTTCGCTGACGCTGCACATCTCCGGCTGCGCCAAGGGCTGCGCCCATCCCGGTCCAGCGGAGCTGACCCTGGTCGGTGGCGAAAACGGAGCCGGACTTGTCGTGGACGGGACGGCAAAGGCATTGCCCGCCGGATACAGGCCGGGCTACGACGCCGCGCACGGCATCGGCCGCGTTGCAGCGGCGATCCGCAGCGCACGACATCCCGGCGAAACCGTTGCCGCCTGCCTCGCGAGGCTCGGCACGGCGGGCGTCGTCAAAGCTTACCGACAGGAATGAACATGACCGCCTATGACTACATCCATGACGGCACGGCGATCTATGAGCGCTCCTTCGCCATCATCCGCGCCGAGGCCGACCTGTCGCGCTTGTCCGAAGCCGAGGCCGACGTCGCTATCCGCATGATCCATGCATGCGGCCAGGTCGAGGCCGCGCGGCACTTCGTTTTCTCGACCGATTTCGTCGCCGCCGCACGCACAGCGCTGGGCGCCGGCGCGCCGATCTTCTGCGACGCGCAGATGGTCTCGCACGGCGTCACGCGCGCCCGGCTGCCTGCCGGCAACGAGGTAATCTGCACGCTCCGCGATCCGCGGACCGCCGACATCGCGAAAAAGATCGGCAACACCCGCTCGGCCGCAGCGATCGACCTGTGGGGCGAGCGCATAGCCGGTTCGGTCGTCGCCATCGGAAATGCGCCAACCGCCCTGTTTTATCTGCTGGAAAAGCTGCGCGACGGCGCGCCGAAGCCGGCGGCGATTATCGGCATGCCGGTCGGGTTTGTCGGTGCCGCCGAATCGAAGGATGCGCTGGCCGAAAATTCCTACGGCGTGCCTTACGCCGTCGTGCGCGGCCGGCTGGGCGGCAGCGCCATGACCGCCGCCGCCCTCAATGCATTGGCGAGGCCGGGCCTATGAACGTGATCGCAAAAGGTCGACTGGTCGGCGTCGGCACCGGTCCCGGCGACCCCGACCTGCTGACGCTGAAGGCGGTGCGTGCGCTGGCCGAGGCCGATGTCGTTGCGCATTTCGCCAAGCGCGGCAACAACAGCAATGCGCGCGCCATCGTCGGCGCGCATTTTCGCCCCGATTTGATTGAGCTGCCGCTGCTCTATCCGGTGACGACCGAGATCGACAAGGATCACAGCGATTACCGCTCGCAGATCACCGATTTCTATGAGCAATCGGCCGAAAAGGTCGCCGCGCACCTCAGCGCCGGCAGGATGGTCGCGGTGCTTTCGGAAGGCGATCCGCTTTTCTACGGCTCCTACATGCATCTTCATGTCCGGCTGGCGCACCGTTTTCCGACCGAAGTCATCCCGGGCGTCACCGCCATGTCCGGCTGCTGGTCGGCGACCGGCCTGCCGATCGTCCAGGGCGACGACGTGTTGACGGTGCTGCCGGGCACGATGAGCGAATTCGAGCTGACGCGTCGCCTCGCCGACACCGACGCCGCGGTGATCATGAAGGTCGGCCGCAACCTGCCCAAGATCAGGCGCGCGCTGGAGGCAACCGACAAGCTGGCGCGGGCCATCTATGTCGAGCGCGGCACCATGCCGGGCGGCGTCTCGATGCGGCTGGCCGACAAAAAGGACGACCAGGCGCCCTATTTCGCCATCGTGCTGGTGGCCGGCTGGTCGGGCCGGCCAAGTGCATTGAAAGCAGAAGCATGAGCGGCCGCCTCACCGTCATCGGCCTCGGGCCCGGCAACGCCGACCAGGTGACGCCGGAGGCAAGCCGCGCCGTTGCCGAGGCAAAATTCTTCTATGGCTATAAGCCTTATCTCGACCGGCTCGATCTGCGCCCCGACCAGACCCGCGTCGCTTCCGACAATCGCGAGGAACTCGCGCGCGCCAGGGACGCGCTGCTGAAGGCTGCGGAAGGCCACGATGTCGCCGTCGTGTCGGGCGGCGATCCCGGCGTCTTCGCCATGGCGGCGGCCGTCTGCGAGGCGATCGAGGCGGGCCCACCCGAATGGCGCACGGTCGACATCGCTATCGTGCCCGGCATCACCGCCATGCTCGCCGTCGCCGCCCGCATCGGCGCGCCGCTCGGCCATGATTTCTGTGCCATCTCGTTGTCCGACAATCTGAAGCCGTGGGATCTGATCGAGCTGCGCCTGCTTGCCGCGGCGGGCGCCGGCTTCGTGATCGCGCTCTACAATCCGATCAGCAAGGCACGTCCCTGGCAGCTTGGCCGCGCCTTCGAGTGCCTGACGGCGATCCTGCCCGGCACCACGCCGGTGATCTTCGGCCGTGCCGCCGGCCGTCCCGACGAGCGCATCGAGGTTTTTCTGCTGGCCGACGCCGATGCCGCGAAGGCCGACATGGCGACCTGCATCATCATCGGCTCGCCGGAAACCAGGATCATCAAGCGGCGTGACAAGGTCGCGCTGGTCTACACGCCGCGTTCGGCAGCGGGCCCAAGAACATGACCGACCAGAAAATGATCGACCATAGCGGCAAGCGATTCGATGGTTCCCGCCGACGTAACGTCCGGCAACGCCGGCCTGCGGATCATGATCACCTCGACGCCGAGTGCCCGCGCCGCCGCGATCTTGCCGTAGGTCGCCTCGCCGCCGCTGTTTTTGGAAACAACGACTTCGATGCCACGGCTTTCGAGCAGCGTGCGCTCATCGACCTCATGAAACGGCCCGCGCGCCAAGAGATAGGCCGCGTCGGGCACAGCGAGCCTGGGCTCGACCGGGTCGACACTGCGAATGAGATAATGATGCCGGGGAGCTGCCTCGAAGGCAGCGACCTCCTGTCGCCCGAGCGCCAGGAACACACGGCGCGGCACCGATCCCAAAGCCGTCACCGCGCTGGCAACGGTGTCGACCAACGTCCAGCGATCACCTTCGACCGCCTCCCATCCGGGACGCCTGAGCGCAACGGTAGGCACGCCGGTCATGCGCGCTGCTTCCGCCGCATTGGCGGAGATTCGCGCCGCATAGGGATGCGTGGCGTCAATCAGCAGGTCGATCTTGTTCTGGCGGAGATACGCCGCCAGCCCGCCGGCACCGCCGAAGCCGCCGACCCGCACCGGCACCCCCTGCGCGGCCGGGTTTTCGGTGCGACCGGCCAGCGACAGCATGACCGAAATATCCGCGCGCGCGGCAAGCTTGCCGGCCAGTTGCCGTGCTTCGGTGGTTCCGCCGAGGATCAGAATGCGGTGGGTCATCATGCCTGCTGAAGCTCCGCGCGGCGCCAAGCTCGCCTCAAAGTGGCTCACGATCATCGGCATCGGCGAGGACGGTGTAGCGGGTCTCGGCGACGAGGCCAAGCGGTTGATCGCTGAGGCCGAGTTCGTCTTCGGCGGCAAGCGCCACCTCGCCCTTGTCGCATCACTGGTCAAAGGTGAAGCGCGCGCCTGGCCGACGCCTTTCGATGCCGAGATGCGCGACGTGCTGGCGCTCTCCGGCAGACGCGTCTGCGTGCTGGCCTCCGGCGATCCCTTCTACCACGGTGTAGGCGTCATCCTCGCCCGCAAGGTCGCGGCAGAGGATATGCGGGTGATCCCCGCGCCCTCGGCCTTTTCGCTGGCCGCCTCACGCCTGGGCTGGGCGCTGCAGGACGTCGAGACGGTCTCGCTGCATGGCCGCTCGCTCGACCTGATCCGGCCGTTGCTGCATGATTGCACCCGCATTCTCGCGCTGACTTCGGACCGCGATGCACCGGAAGCGATTGCCCGTCTCCTGACCGAGCTCGGCTTCGGCGCGTCGCGGCTGACGGTGCTGGAGGCGCTGGGTGGGCCGAACGAAAGGTTGCGCTCGGCGAGCGCCGGCACCTTCGACCTCGCAAAGATCAATCCGCTCAACGTGCTCGCGATCGAAGTTGAATCGACTCCGCAAGCACCCATCCTGCCGCTGACAGCGGGACGTGCCGATCTTTTGTTCGAGCATGACGGCCAGATCACCAAGCGTGAAGTGCGCGCCGTCACCCTGTCCGCTCTCGCGCCAAGGCGCGGCGAACTGCTGTGGGACATCGGCGCCGGATCGGGCTCCATCGGCATCGAATGGATGCTGGCCCATCCTTCCATGCGTGCCATCGCCGTTGAGGCCGATCCGTCCCGCGCCGCCCGCATCCGACGCAACGCCGCGGCCTGCGGCGTTCCCGGTCTCGCCGTCGTTGAAGATTCGGCACCGCAAGCTCTTGCCGGGCTGGAAACGCCGGCAGCGATCTTCATCGGCGGCGGCGGCAGCGATGCCGGCGTGCTGGAAACAGCCATCGATGCCTTACCTGCCGGCGGCCGCCTAGTCGCCAACGCAGTGACCCTGGAGATGGAGGTACTGCTGCTTTCCCGTCACGCTGCGCTCGGAGGCGAGCTTACCCGGATCGCTATATCCCGTGCTTCGCCGGTTGGTTCGATGCAGGCCTGGCGGCCGGCTATGCCGGTCACGCAATGGAGTTGGGCCAAGCCATGATGGTCGCGGGCATCGGCAGCCGCAAAGGTGTCAGCGCACGCGACGTGCTTGCTGCGGTAGAAACCGCGCTGGAGGCGCACGGGCTTGCCCTGCCCGCGCTTTCAGCCCTCGCGACCGCGTCTCTCAAGCAGGATGAAGCGGCAATCTTCGCCGCCGGACGTGAACTCCGCCTCCCGGTGATCGTTGTCGAGCAGGACGAACTCAAAGCTGCATCTACGACCAGCCACTCCGACCTATCACAGGAGCATGCCGGCACGCCGTCTGTTTCCGAAGCCTCGGCGCTTGCCGCCGCCGGCAAAGGCGCAAAGCTGCTCGGACCGCGCACGGTGCTCGGTGCTGTCACCTGCGCCATCGCCATCAGCGGAGATGCGGCATGACCGTTCACTTCATCGGTGCCGGCCCGGGTGCTGCCGATCTCATCACCTTGCGCGGCAGCCGCCTGCTCGGCAGTTGTCCCGTCTGCCTCTATGCCGGATCGATCGTGGCGCCGGAGCTGTTGCAGCACTGCGCGCCCGGAACGAGGTTGATCGACACCGCGCCGATGTCACTCGACGAGATCGAGGCCGAATATGTGGCCGCCCACGCGGCCGGCCATGATGTCGCCCGCCTGCATTCCGGTGATTTGTCGGTCTGGAGCGCAGTTGCCGAGCAGATCCGCCGGCTGGAGAAGCATGGTATCCCTTATACGCTGACGCCGGGCGTGCCGTCCTTCGCCGCTGCGGCGGCAGCGCTGCGCCGCGAGCTGACCATTCCAGAAGTCGCGCAAAGCCTGGTGCTGACCCGCATCTCCGGCCGCGCCTCGAAAATGCCGCCCGGCGAAACGCTGGCCGGCTTCGGCCGCACCGGCGCCACGCTGGCCATCCACCTTGCCATCCACGCCATCGACCGCGTCGTCGCCGAGCTGACGCCGCATTACGGCGCCGACTGCCCGGTCGCGGTCGTCTTCCGTGCCTCCTGGCCGGACGAGCGCGTGCTGACCGGCACGCTGGCCACCATCGAGGCGCAATTGGCCGCCGATCCGATGGAGCGCACGGCAATCATCTTCGTCGGCCGCTCGCTGGCGGCGGAAGGCTTTGGCGAAAGTTCACTGTATGACGCGCACTACCAGCGGCGCTTTCGCGGACGGGGCGGGTTGTGAGCGGCAGCAATAGAAACACTACGGTCGAGCAGGCGCTCACCCGGCTGGACTTCAAGCCGCGCCAGCTGGAGCCCGGTCATGTCTGGCTGGCCGGTGCCGGCCCTGGCGATCCCGGCTGCCTGACGCTGGAAGTGCTGGCCGCCCTCGGACAGTGCGACGCGCTGGTTTATGACGCGCTGGTCTCGCCCGCGGTCGTCGCCGTCGCCGAGGGCGCGGAACTGTTCTATGCCGGCAAGCGCGGTGGCAAACCATCGATGAAGCAGGACGACATTACCGCTCTGCTGGTTCGGCTGGCGCGCGCGGGCCGGCGCGTCGTCAGGCTGAAGGGGGGCGACCCCTATATTTTCGGGCGTGGCGGCGAAGAGGCGCTTGCGCTGGCCGGGAAAACCATCCCGTTCCGCATCCTGCCTGGCCTGACGTCCGGCCTCAGCGCGCTGGCCGCCACCGGCATTCCCGGCACCATGCGCGGCATCAACAAGGCGCTGATCCTGGCGACCGGTCACGCCGCCGGCACCGATGACGACCTCGACTGGGCGGCCATCGCCCGTACCGGCCAGCCGGTGGTCATCTATATGGGCATGGCCAATCTGCCACTGATCGCCGCCTCGCTGCTCGAGGGCGGGCTGGCGCCTTCGACGCCCACCGCGGTGATTGTCGCTGCGACGACACCGCAGGAACGGATCGTCGTCGCCACGCTCGCCACCATTGCGGAAGAGGCAGCAGCCGCCGGTCTGACCTCGCCGGCGCTGATCGTCGTCGGCGGTATTGTCGCTATGCGTGCGGCACTGGCGGGCGAGCCATGACCCGCGCCATCATCATCGGCGCGCCGCGCTCGGGCTCGGGCAAGACCAGCGTCACCATCGGCATTCTGCGCGCGCTCGCCCGGCGCGGCCTGAAGGTGCGCGGCGCCAAGTCCGGCCCGGACTATATCGATCCCGGCTTCCACACCGCCGCCACAGGCTTGTCCGGCGTCAACCTCGACAGCTGGGCAATGCCGCCCGCCCTGCTTAACGCACTGGCCGGCGAAGCGACCGAAGATGCCGATTTTATCTTCCTCGAAAGCGCCATGGGCCTGTTCGACGGAATTCCGGCTGCTCCGGGCCGCACCGGCTCGGCCGCCGACCTTGCCCGACTTTATGGCTTGCCGGTGCTGCTGGTGCTCGACGTTTCCGGCCAGTCGACCACGGCGGCGGCCGTTGCCAAGGGCTTTGCTACTTATGACCCCGATGTGCGCATGGCCGGTGTCGTGCTCAACCGATTGGGCAGTGAACGCCACCGCCGACTGTGCGGCGATGCCATCGAAGCGCTCGGCCTGCCTGTCGTCGGCGCTATCCTGCGCGATCCCTCGCTCAACCTGCCCGAGCGTCATCTCGGCCTCGTTCAGGCCGGCGAATATGAGAATCTGATGGCGCATCTCGACCGGCTGGCCGATATGGTCGAGCGCTCGCTCGACCTCGACGCCATCATGGCTCTGGCGGCGCCATTCACGCCCGCGCCGGGCAATTTCGGCGACGCGCTGCCGCCCCCCGGCCAGCGCATTGCACTCGCCGAGGACGCTGCCTTTACCTTCCTCTATCCGCACGTTGCCGCGCATTGGCGCAAGGCCGGCCCCGAGATCGTCCCATTCTCGCCGCTCGCCGATGAAGCGCCCGGCGACAATTGCGATGTCTGCTGGCTGCCCGGCGGCTATCCCGAGCTCCACGCCGGCCGCCTCGCCGCCGCTGCGAATTTCAGGGCGGGCATGGCGAGGTTCGCCGCCACGCGGCCGGTGCATGGCGAGTGCGGCGGCTTCATGGTGCTCGGCGAGGCGCTCGAGGACGCATCGGGCGAGACGCATCGGATGCTTGGCCTGCTCGGCCATTCGACCAGCTTCGCCAAGCGCAAGATGAATCTCGGCTACCGCGAGGCGCGGCTGCGGTCCGGCTGTCCGCTCGGCAGCCAAGGCACGCTGATCCGCGGCCATGAGTTCCACTACGCGCAGATGGTTGCGACCGGCAATGACGAGCCGCTGGCCGATCTCGCCGACGGGCAAGGCAACCCGCTCGGCGCCTCCGGCTACCGGCGCGGCAATGTCAGCGGCACGTTCTTCCATGCCATTGCGAGGGGCGGATGAAGGCCTCGCAACAGCAAATTCTCGATGATATCGCGCTTTGCCTCGTCTTCTTTACCCGGCTGCCGCTGCCGCGAGCCGACTTCCGTGGCCGAAGCCTTGCCGCTGCGATCTGGGCTGCACCGGTCGCCGGTCTCGCCGCCGCTATGGCCGGTGCGCTGGCCTACGCGGTCGGCACGAGGCTGGGCCTAGCCGGAGGTCCTGCTGCAGCGTTCGCCCTTGCCGCGATCTTGCTTGTCACCGGCTGCCTGCATGAGGACGCGCTGTCGGATGTTGCTGATGGTTTTGGCGGCGGCAAGACCCGCGACAGGAAACTGGAGATCATGCGTGACAGCCGCATCGGTGCCTACGGCGCCTGCGCGCTCGGCATCTCGCTGCTGATCCGCTGGAGCGTGCTCTCTGGATTCGCCGGCCCAGCCCACGTGTTCTTGGCTTTGATTGCCGCGCATGCCGCCTCGCGCGGCCTGCTCGGCGCCTTCATGCACCTGCTGCAGCCGGCCCGCAGCGACGGCCTTTCGGCCGAAGCGGGCACCGTCTCGGCTAAAACAGCTGGCATCGGTGCCGTACTCGGTGCGGTCGCGCTGTTGGCGCTTGGGTTCGGCGCTGCCGTTTTCGCGATCATCCTGCTCGGTCTGTTATTCGCCGCCTTCCGCGCGCTTTGCCTCAATCAGATCGGCGGCCAGACCGGCGACACCGTCGGCGCCCTTCAGCAGCTGGGCGAGATCGCAATCCTGCTCGTCGCTTCCATTTCCCTTTCCTGACTCTGTTTCGGAGATTTTGCCCCCATGCCTTTCAAATCGCTCGATGAACTGCGCGCCGCCTGCCTCGGCCTGCCCATTGGCAGCGACGCCGCGGCCAATGCCGTCGCCCGCCGCCAGGACACGCTGACCAAGCCGCAAGGCAGCCTTGGCCGGCTGGAGACAATAGTCGCCTGGCTGGCGCGCTGGCAGGGCCGCGACATGCCAAAGCTCGACCGTGTCAAGGTCTTCGTCTTCGCCGGCAATCACGGCGTCACCGCGCAAGGCGTGTCGGCCTTCCCGTCGGAGGTCACCGTGCAGATGGTGGCGAATTTCGCCGGCGGCGGCGCCGCCATCAACCAGCTTGCCCGCATCGCCGGCGCGGAGCTGGACGTCATCCCGCTTGATCTGGATCATCCGACCGGCGATTTCACGCAAGACGTGTCGATGGACGACGAGGCCTTCCTCGCCGCTGTCTCGGCCGGCTACGACGCGGTCAGCAAGGACCTCGACCTCGTCTGCTTCGGCGAAATGGGCATCGGCAACACCACGCCGGCGGCGGCCATCTCAACCGCGCTGTTCGGCGGCGGCGCCGAACGATGGACCGGGCGCGGCACTGGCGTCGACGATGCCGGCCTCGTGCGCAAGATCGTCGCCATCGAGGCCGGCCTGAAGCGCCACGCCCCGGCGCTGGCCGATCCGCTGAAGCTCGCGGCGGCCCTCGGCGGCCGCGAGCTTGCGGCGATCTTGGGCGCAACGCTGGCTGCGCGTCATCTCGGCGTGCCGGTATTGCTCGACGGCTTCGTCTGCACCGCCGCAGCGGCACCCTTGGCAGCGCTGCACCCTGCTGGCCTCGCCCACACCCTGGCAGCCCATGTCTCGGCCGAATCCGGCCACCGTCGTCTATTGGAGGCGCTCGGCCTGCCGCCCTTGCTCGACCTCGGCATGAGGCTCGGCGAAGGCTCCGGCGCCTGCCTCGCCGTCAACATCGTCCGCTCGGCACTCGAATGCCATGCCAGGATGGCAAGTTTTGCGGAGGCTGGTGTTTCGGAGAAGTGATCCAGTTCAACATCGGCCTATGAGCTTGATCCACTAAGGCAGCAGCTTCCGTTCGCAATGATTCTCAGATAAATCTGGTGGGATGAAAAAATTTCACCCCGCCTACTCTGCTGCGTTTCTCATTGTCGGTAGCGGTGCGCTAATTTCGCGCGGCAGATACTCCAGCTACGGTCCGATCGACACCGCGATTCTCGTCCTTTTCTTGATCTTCTTCTGGTGGCTTATCAGCGACTTTTCAGGGGGAAAAGCCGATGTTGATGCTGACAGACGTCAGAGTGCTGACAATGGCATCGCTTTTCGGTTCGGCAAGTTTCTGAGCCGCGTTTTCGGGCGCGGCAATCGCAGCGTTTGATCCAGTCGGCTGCGAGCGCCGCGAGCTAAGAGCACGCCTCGCCAAAGACTATCGGACTCCAAAAGCAGCCCAAAGTCGATGAAACGAGCGCGGTGAATGAAACCGGCTCGTTCTAAGGTCTTTCCACCAAATCCTGGAGATTTTTGGTGGGTGCGCACAGGATTGAACTGTGGACCCGCTGATTAAGAGTCAGCTGCTCTACCAACTGAGCTACGCACCCACTCGGCCGGTAAAAACCGGCGTTGGCGGGCATATAGCCGCCGCCATCCGCCATGTCCAGCCCCGTGGGATTCATTTCCCGACAAATCGCCGAAGTGCCGAGGTCGTCAAACAAAAAGCCTGCCTTCAGCCACCTTCACCGCATGGCCACCGATGCGGGCGGCGGCCAGTTTGCCGCCGTCGACATTCAGTTCGAGGCGAATGCGCGAAGGCCGGCCCATCTCCAGCCCCTGCTCGATCCACAGTTGTGAAACGCCGTCTGTCGGGCCGTCGAAATGCATGATCGCGCCGGCGAACGCGGCCGCCGCTGATCCGGTCGCCGGGTCTTCGTAGGACGGATTGCCGGGCACCATCATGCGGACATGGAAGGCACTGTCATGGTGCACCGTCTCGCGGCAATAGACATAGGGGCTGGCGAAGGCCCATTCGCTCTTGCGTGGTGCGAGCTCCGACCACGCCTGGTTGTCCAGCCTAATCCGAGCGGCCGCCTCCAGATTGGCGACGGGGATGGTCACGTAGGGCACGCCCGCCGACCAGAACGAAACGCGGTGGTTCTCGAAGCCGATCTCGTGCGGCCCAAGGCCAAGGGCCGCGCCGATCGCCTCGGGATCGGCCGACAATTCCAGCTGGGCCGGCAGTTTCGCCAGGTCGAACTCGGCAAAGGTCGAACCATCGTGCTTGCTGACAGCGCAGCGCACCGGGCCGATATTCTCCTCGAGCACGAAGATACCGGCGGCCTCTCCCGCCATTTCGGCGAGCGCTATCGCCGAGCCGACGGTCGGGTGGCCGGCGAACGGCATTTCATAGTCGGGCGTGAAGATACGGATGCGGGCCCGGTGCTTCGGGTTGTCAGCCGGCAGCACGAAGACGGTTTCCGACAGGTTGAACTCGCGCGCCACCGCCTGCATCGCCGCAAGGTCCAGCCCGTCACAGTCGAGCACCACGGCCAGCGGATTGCCGGCCAGCCGGTTGGTGGTGAATACGTCGTAAAGCAAGTAATTCCGCGGCTGCATCTCAGTAAGTCCTCTGCCTCATTCCTAACATGAGCGAAATTTAATTTGAATTTTGAACCATAAGGCCTGATTTGTGCACTGATGGGATATCACTGAACATAGGGGTCCGGCGTGGACCAGATTGTCAATCTGCCAAAGACGGAATCCGCTTCCGCCATCGAGACGGCGCTCGGGCTCGACCACCAGGGCCTGAAGACAAAACGCCGTCGCGGTTGGTTTTACGCGCTGCTTGCGCTACTCGCAGTGGCCGCGGGTGTCGTCGGCTACCCCTGGTACGCGGGCTCGCCCGCCAAGATCGAGTATACCACGACACTGGCCGCCATGGCCGATCTTACCGTCGCGGTTTCGGCAACCGGCACGCTGCAGCCTCTCACCCAGGTCGATATTTCCAGCGAACTCTCCGGCGTCGTCCGCTCGGTCTCGGTCAACGAGAATCAGCTGGTGAAGAAGGGCGATGTGCTGGCTGCGCTCGACACTGCAAAGCTGGAGGTGCAGATCGAGCGCGCCCAGGCCTCCGCCAAGGCAGCGGCCGCGAGTGTCGAGGACGCCACCGTGACCCTGGCCGAGAACGAAAAGGCGCTGGTGCGCGCGGCACAACTGACCAAGCGCGGTATGGCGACGGACCAGTCGCTCGAAGCGGCAACTGCCACGCGCGACCGCTCGAAGGCGGCACTCGATATCGCCAAAGCCAACCTCGCCATGGCCAGTGCCGATCTCAAGGCGCAGCAGACGGATCTTGCCAAGAGCACCATCTACGCTCCGATCGACGGCATCATACTGACGCGCTCGGTCGATCCCGGCCAGACGGTCGCCTCTTCGCTGCAGGCGCCGGTGCTGTTCGTCATCGCCGCCGACCTGAAGAACATGGAGTTGAAGGCGGCGGTCGACGAGGCCGATATCGGCGCCGTCAAACCCGGCCAGCATGCGCGCTTCACCGTCGATGCCTTTCCGGAACGGCCGTTCGACGCCGAAATCCGCGACATCTCCTATGCCTCAGTCACCACCGACGGCGTCGTCACTTACGATGCAAGGCTGGATGTCGACAACAGCGAACTTCTGTTGCGGCCCGGCATGACAGCCACCGTCTCGGTCGTCACCAAGCAGGCCAGGAACGTGCTCACCGTGCCGTCGATCGCCTTCCGCTACCGGCCGGCCCAGACAGCGGAGCGCGGCTGGAGCCTCACCGACCTGTTCACCGGCCGCATGGGACGCCCCGGCGGCAACCGCCAGCACCCGGCGGCGACGAAGCCCACCGACGGCTCGCGCACGCTCTACGTGCTGGAGAATGGGCGGCCGCATCCGGTCAACGTCAGGGTCGGCTCGACAGACGGCGAACTGACCGAGATCGTCTCCGGCCTGGAGGAAGGCGCACAAGTCATTACCGCCTCGCAGCAGCTGAGTTGATCGTGGCATCGGTCGCGACCACGCTCATAGGCTTCGACAAGGTCTGGAGAAGCTATGGCCAGGGCGAAGCCCGGGTGCATGCGCTGGCCGGCGTCGACCTCGCAATCAGACGCGGCGAATTCGTCGCCATCATGGGCCCATCCGGTTCCGGCAAATCGACGGCGATGAACATCATTGGCTGCCTCGACACGCCGACCGCTGGGACTTACAGCTTCGAAGGCATCGACGCCGGCCGTCTCGACCGCAACCGCCGTGCTCAGCTGCGCAATCTCTATGTGGGCTTCGTCTTCCAGGGCTATAATCTCTTGCCGCGCACTACGGCGGCGGAAAATGTCGAACTGCCGCTGATCTACCGCGGCGTTCGCGCCCGCGAGCGCCGCGGCCTTGCTATGCAGGCACTTGCCGAGGTCGGCCTTGTTGGCCGCGAGCATCATACGCCAGCCGAGCTGTCCGGCGGCCAGCAGCAGCGCGTGGCGATCGCCCGCGCCATCGTCACCAGGCCAACGCTGCTCGTTGCCGACGAGCCGACCGGCAATCTCGACACCGCCCGCACGCACGAGATCATGGAGCTCCTGACGCAGCTGAACAGCGAGCTCGGCCTGACCATCGCCATGGTCACGCACGAAGCCGATGTTGCCGGCTATGCCCAGCGCACGATCCGTTTCCTCGATGGCCATGTCGCCTCGGATACCGCCAATCTCGAGATGGCCTAGCCATGATCTGGGAAACCGTCCGCCTCTCGCTCCGCTCCATCCGCCGCAACGTGCTGCGCTCGTTCTTGACGCTGCTCGGCATCGTCATCGGCGTTGCCGCCGTCATCGCCATGCTGACCATCGGCTCGGGCACCACCGAGAAGGTCAAGTCCGATATTTCCAAGCTCGGCAGCAATCTGCTTGTCATCCGTTCCGGCCGTCCGGCGGGGCCTGGCGGCCCTGGAGGGCTCGACCAGGTGGTCCGGCCTCTTGCCTACAAGGATCTCGCAGCGCTTGTCGCGCATCTGGACGGCGCGCGCGCTATCGCGCCGGCGTCGCAAAAGCAGGTGCGCGTCATTTTCGGCACCGAAAGCCTGACCTCGGGCGTCACCGGCACCGACAGCGCCTATCTCGATGCCCGCGACTGGAAGCTGGTTTCGGGCCGCCCGTTCAGCGATTCGGAAACCCGCTCGGGGACCGGCGTCTGCCTCATCGGGGAGACGGTGCGCCAGCAGTTCTTCGGCGCCGGTGACCCCGAAGGCGAGATCATCCGCGTCAACCGCACCTCCTGCAAGATCATCGGCTTGCTCGAACCGAAGGGCTATACCGGCTTCGGCCAGGACCAGGACAATGTCGTGCTGATGCTGCTCGCCGCCTATCAGCGTCGCATTGCCGGCAATCGCGACATCGAATCGGTCTATGTCGCCGCCGACGACCGTACGCCAACCACGGTGCTGCAGCAGCGCGTCGAGGACATCTTGCGCGACACACGCCGCATCACGCCCGACCGAGACGATGATTTCTCGATCCGCGACATGACCCAGATCGCCGATGCCATGGCCAGCGCCACCACCACCATGACTGGCATGCTCGGCGCCGTCGCCGGCGTCAGCCTGCTCGTCGGCGGCATCGGCATTATGAATATCATGCTGGTGTCGGTAACCGAGCGCACGCGCGAGATCGGCATCAGGCTCGCCATCGGCGCCCACGAAAAGCACATCCTCATCCAGTTCCTGGTCGAGGCGACGGTGCTGTCGCTGCTTGGCGGCATCATCGGCATCCTGATCGGCCTGGCATTGGCCGGCCTCGCCTCGCTGACGCTGACGATCCCGTTTGCGCCAAGCCCGGCGGTCATCCTGCTTGCGGTCGGCTTTTCCGCGCTGATCGGCATGGTGTTCGGCTTCTTCCCGGCGCTGCGCGGCGCACGGCTCAACCCCATCGACGCGCTGAGGCATGAATAGAGCGTTGCAGCAAATGTCGCCTCGCGACGCTGCCAATTTTATAAGCAACCTGCCCTTGTCGCAGCACAATCTGCAATGATAACAATGCTGTTGGGGACTAAGGGGGAACAATGGATGAGCAAGAGAGGGCGACTGGCTCTGGCGATGGTGATCGTCGAAGCCGCATTGGCAGGGCTTTGGTGGAATTTGATCCGTTATGGAATGGATAATCCCGATCGCGTCACAGCTGACTTCCAGCAGGTAATTGGGCAGACGATGGGAACGGCCATGGGGGCACTCCTGGGTCTCGGCGTGCTGCTGTATTTTGTCGCTGCCCGCAGCGACCGCAAGGCTATTGAAGGCAGGTCGCGACGTTAGAGTCGGAATCCTTGCGCGAAGTGCCATTCGATCAGCGGTCTCATATGCGGCATCAATCCGTCCGGCAGGTCGGCTGCATTGCGGATGATCACAGGACCTTCGATTTCAGGCTCTGACTCGGCCGCGACGAAAGCGCGGATCCGCTGTGCCAGGTCGTCGGCGGAGGCCGTCTCGCGGTAGCGGCGAAAGATCACCGTGCCGCTTGCCGTCGACAGGGCGTAGTGGCGCCTGCCGCGTGTCGCGCCTGATAGGTCGAGGCCGGTTTCCTCCCGTACCTCGCGGATCATGTTGAAGTCGACGTCGACAAGGCCGTCGCGGAAATCGGCGGGCTCGAACGAACCGGCGGCGAAGTAGATGCGGCCGGCATTGACCGTATGCGGCGCCATGCGGATCGCCACCAGCGCATTGTCGCCAGCGACCAGCATGGCGTGCGCGTAGGCATGTTCGGCGCCAGGCACCTGTCTATTGCTGCGCCAAAGCATGAAAGTTGAATACCGCACCGCATGGCAGCGGCCGACGAGGCGATTGTCGCGGTAGCTGAGTGCGGAAAGCAGCACCACGGTGCCGTCGAAAAGCGCCGGCTTCGATGCGGTCTCACGCCGCCAGTTCGCCGCGATCGCCTGGGCATTATCGCGCTCGAATGGATGCGGGCCAGGATCGAGCCTGACGTCGATGGCATCGACCGGCAGGATGACGTTGCGCGGCAGGTCAAAACTCACGCCTGTCTCACGCCATGTCGAGGCCAATTGCTACCGGGCAATGGTCGGATGCCTTCGGCCGGTCCCACCCTGCGCGTGGGAAGCGCTCGACCTCCTGGCCGGCCGGAAATATGGTGCGCCAAGGCTGTCCGTTACGGATGATATCGGGAACGGCGGTGGCGTTCTGCCTGGCCAGCGCCCTCGACAAAAGGATGTAGTCGAGTTGGCAGAGATGCCGCTCTTCCGGTCCGCGCGTGTGATAGAAAGTCCAACGGTCCATTTCCGGCCGCCGCTCGACCGCGTTTTCGCAAAAACCGCCGGCAGTGAGCACGTCGATGCAGGACCGGGTCTCGTCGATCACCTCGAAGCGATAGCCGTCGAAAACATCGCCAGTGATCTTCACGCGCTGCCGGTAGTCGTTCATGTCGCCGCAGATTGCCCAGCGCTTGTCGGCGGCATGGTCCTTGCCGAAGCGCTCCTCGATGATCCGGCGCACCGCCTGCGCCTCGGCGATACGCAGCGGCATTGTCGCCTCGCGGCCGTCGAGGCCGTTACGGGGCGAGCCCATCGACTTGAAATGCACGAGATAGAGCGTCAACGGCGCGCCAGCCACGGTCAGATCGATTTCCAGGCAGTCGCGCCGGAAGATGCGTTCATTGGCCTGGTGACCAAGCGCCGCCAATTCCGCCGTGTGCAGCCCGAATTGCTCGAACGTGACATAGGCGTAGCTGGTCATGCGCACGAATTCGATCGGCTGGCCCTGCGCGGTCTCGTTGCGCATCATCACGGCGACGTCGATGCCGCGCGAATCATTGCCGGCGGTGGTGTATTTCTGCCGGTAGCCTTGCCCCACCATCTTGAACAGATAACCATATTCGAAGGCCTTCAGCGCCTCGATATTATCGACCTCCTGCATGCAGATGATGTCGGCGCGGGTGGCCGCGATCGCCAGCGCCGTCAACTGCCGCGTGTCGTCGGATTGCGCGATGGCCCGCGCCTGCTCGAGCATCTTGTATTCGGCCTCGCTCTGGATGTCGAAGAGCGCCAGCGTGCGATCTTCGTTGAGCTGATTGCGGTATCCGGAATAATCAAACCTGTTCATCAGGTTTTCGACGTTGAAAGTGGCAAGGCGCAGCGACATGGCTTTGACCTTTGCCCGCAAGCGCGCCCGAAAACAAGGGCGCAGAAATCAGGCGGCTCTGCTTGATCGCGCGCTCGCTATGGCTGACGGAACCTTTTTGTTCATCTTCCGTTCAGATGGAAAGTTCCATCAATAGGCCCTTCCCCGGGGTATTCTGGGCGTGGGGCCTGAATCTTCGGAGAGTGCGATGAAACCGCTCTTTTTATCTTCTGTCAGATCCGGGCTGATGGCCCTCGGTCTGATCACCGGCCTCTCGGCCCCCTCGCTTGCCGGGCCAATACCCAAACCTCTGCTGCCGGTGGCGGGCAATGCTGCCGACATCGTGCAAATTCGTGAAGATTGGGCAGGCGGCAATGACAGGCAGATCTGGCGTTGGCGCAATCGCGGCTTTCGGCAATGGCACGGCGGCGACGATTGGAGATGGCGGTCCCACAATTTCCGCGGCCGTCATTTTTCGAGACACTGGGATAATGGCGGCTGGGACGACAGCTGGCGCTGGCGCCACCATCGCCGCCATTACCGCGGCGGCTACTATGATGATGGTGCGGGTGCCGCGATTCTTGGCTTGGGCCTGGGGCTCGGCCTTGGCAGCCTGTACAACAGCTACAACTACTACGACGCGCCGCCACCGCGCCGCTATTATCGCGCAGGGCGGCTTTCCAGTGCACATGTCCAATGGTGTTACAATCGCTACCGGTCGTACCGCGCCTGGGACAACACCTTCCAGCCCTATTACGGGCCGCGCCAGCAATGCTACTCGCCCTATAGGTAAGCAGGCCGACAACAAGCATCGTTCGGCGCCGTGCTTCGCGGCGCCTTTTTCTTCCAGCCAGGAACCGCGAACATCTCCCAGTCCCGACTGCTGATAACGCTATTTTTATCAGGCAGGTCTAATAATCCTCCCGATCAGAACGCCCGAGACGCGAAAAATGGCTGGATTGCGTGCGATGGCCGAGGACGAACAGAGGGACAAACGCCGGCAGCGCGTCTTCAAGGGCGCGACGATCCTGACCGGCATGACCAATTCCGAGGTCACATGCACGCTGCGCAACATGCATGCCGGCGGCGCCGAATTGAAGGTCTCGATCGACGCGCGCGTGCCCGATGAGTTCCTGCTCTATGTTCCGACCGACGGCATCGCCTACAAGGCCGTGGTCCGCTGGCGCCGCGAGGACCGCATCGGCGTGATGTTCACCGGCACCCAGCCAAAGCCCAGTTGGCATTACGGCTGATATCTACCGGCGCTATCCGGGTGGCAGGACTTGCAGCGTCTGCTCGTCAAACAGCGGCTCATCCTGGCCGACGCGAACGAATAGCAGCTTTCGCAGTTCGGGTGATTGCACCTCGAAATACTGAATGCCGTCCGGGGCTTCGCCCCATTCGCCGCAAGGCGGTTCGCCGACCTCGTCAGGGTTGGCGACGGTCTTCAATTCCTCACGATAGGCGGCATCGGGACTGAAAACATACCGGAGGATGCGCGCGGGCGTCGCCCCTTCGGTGTAAGGCATGAGCACGCAACGTGTGCTGATGGCTTTCTCGGTCTTCTGCGTAAAAATGCGCTGCAACGCAGCATCGGCGGCCTCGCCCGGCAGCATATCGAAGACTTCGACGACGGGATCGGCCGAACCGCCATCGCTGTATTTGATGGCAAGAGCATTGCCGCCAAACTCGAAATGAATCCGGCGAAAACCGAAATCGCAGCGCTGTACCCAGGCAGCCAGCCCGACATCCCTATCCGCCAACCGTTCCCAACTGCATTTGTCGACGGGCGGACGCGACGGCGTGCTTTGGTCGGCACGAGCCCCCGGGGCCATGGCCACAAGGACCGACAGGGTGCAGATGCAGGCCGGCAGTCTCTTGTTATTCATAGCTGCAACCCGTCAAGCTAAAGGCGTCCCAGGCCGAACCGTCGGGATTGGCTTTGGCGAAATCGGGCCATTCGGTAAAAATCGCGCCGAAATCAGGCAACAGCAACCCTGCCGGTGCCGGCGAAGTTTCGCGGGAACTCAGCTGCTCGGCACCGCCTGCACTGAACGCATAGACCTGCCCGTCCCACACTCTGCACAGTCCGGTGCCGTCCTCAAGACCCGCCTCGCGATCGTCGTCGGTGCAGGTGTGCCGGATCGTACCCACAGGAAACGAATACTTGCCATTGGTCCAGGTGATGTCCGACGGCAGACGAAGGTCGGTGTTGGGTACGATCAGCGAAAAGACCTCGGTCGTCAGCGCAGCCGGCTCGTTGTCTGTGGGCCGGAACTGTATCGTCGCTCCCGAACGCGGCTCGCGATAGGTCGCATGGCTGAGCGAACATTCTGTTGCGTTCGCTGCTTGCGACAGGCTCAGCATGCACAGAAAAATAGCTGCTGCCTTGCGGATGATCATTTAAGTCCCTGGAGCAGCATCATTGTGAAATCTAAGTATCGATGCTTTAGCATGGCCCGATGTCATGGTCGAAAGAAAGAATCGATGATCCGAAATCTCTTGATGCTCATTTCGATCTCAACATTTTCGTGCGGCAGCGCCTTTGCCACGGAACCCTATGTCGGCACATGGTCCCGGGACAGATCGAACTGCACCGCCGTTGCGGATGTTCAACGCCAGACGGTCTACACATTGTACCGCGATGCGCTGTCGCTCCCTGCTCTCGGCTGCGAACACGCAACGTTTCTCAAGACACCCACGGGTTGGGTGGCGCGGGCCAGCCAATGCTACGGATCCGACCCGTCGGCCGAAGAGCCGTTCTCCCGTGTCATCCATGTTGTGGTCGACGGGGCAACGTTGAGACTGACATGGCCGGGCTTCGACAGCGGAGTTCTTGTCAGATGCTGAAGACAAGTGCCCTTCCTCTGGATCTACAGCGTCGAGGACGGCAGCTTCAGCCTTAGATCACCCCGACAAGCAGCGCGGCTCCACCTATGAAGCCAACTGCGCAGACCCACAGGAGCCAAAGCCCACTCACCCTGCATTCGAGAACCGCGGCAGCCGGATTGACGGGATCGTAGTGGACTTCGACCTTGTCGCCCTCGAGGTAGCGCCGTGATTGACCGCTGACGAGGCTCGGCAGCGAAGCCGTCACGTTTGCGCCGAAAGCGATGCGATCGGCGGCGTAGCGCTGGCCGGCGACGCTATAGCTGTAGACGATGCGGGATTTGAAGACTGTTCGCCAGGGCCGATAGCCGCCTCCGGACCTGTCGCGGGTCTCAAATTTCTGTGAGCCCGAAGCATCGATGTGTCCTGCCGTGATGGGCCATTTCGCCGCCTGTTCCGCTAGTGACTTCTGGGCGAAGCCCATGCGCAGGACAAACAATCCCATGAACAGCAGCAGGGCCGCGGCGCCGAGGTTCTGCGGCTTGGGCAAAAACGGCCGGATCGCTTCCAGGACGCCGCCGACGGAGAAGACCAATACCAGCGCGCCAACCACCAGCCCGGCCGAAAGCTGGACCATGAATTTGAAGGAACCTTCGGGCATGGTGCGTTCGATCACGGCCTTGGCTGGATCGGCCGGGTTGTAGAAGACGGTTACGCCGGCCCCGTTTGGAAATTTCGCAAGGGTTTCCGCCACGGCAAAGTTTCCAAGGTTCTCCTGCACGCTGTAGTGCGAACTGCGAAACTTCTTGCCGTTCACCTTGTATTCGAAGGTGATCGCCGGGAAGTTGCGCATCTCGGTCGACCCTCTGCTGTCCGAACCGGATCCCGAACTGGTCACCTCGCGAGCCTCGACACGCGACGAGACGATCTTTCCCGGCGTCGGAGACCAGCGGCTGACCGCCCTCACCTCCCACCACTTCAGGAACGTGACGAGGGAGAGCATGCCGGCAACCGCGCAGGCAAACCCGATCAACAGAAACTTGAGTTCCAACGCTCACCCCCTTTGGCACTTTTGTGCCATGCCCCGCACAGGCATACCACGGTGATGAGGATAATGCGCCTGTCCACAAGCCTGGGAACCACACAATATTGATGCGAAAAAGCCGGCGGATCGCTCCGCCGGCCTTTCTTGATCGGCAATGAAATTGCGATAGTTCTTGGCCTTATCGACCAGCTTGTTCTTGGAAATCCACCGCGCGCCAGCAGGGCGAAGCCTGAGGACGCGCAACGAAACGAACGTGGATTTCCTTCAGTTCTTGGCCTTGTCGACCAGCTTGTTCTTGGAAATCCACGGCATCATCGCGCGCAGCTTGGCGCCGACTTCCTCGATCTGGTGGCTGTCATTGTTGCGGCGGATGCCCTTGAAGCGCGACATGCCGGCGCGGTATTCCTGCATCCATTCCGAGGTGAACTTGCCGGTCTGGATATCCTTCAGAACGCGCTTCATCTCGGCCTTGGTCTCGGCGGTGATGATGCGCGGGCCCGAGACGTATTCGCCCCATTCGGCGGTGTTCGAGATCGAGTAGTTCATGTTGGCGATGCCGCCTTCGTAGATCAGGTCGACGATCAATTTGACCTCGTGCAGGCACTCGAAATAGGCCATTTCCGGCGCGTAGCCGGCTTCCACCAGTGTCTCGAAGCCGGCGCGGATCAATTCGACCAGACCGCCGCACAGCACCACCTGCTCGCCGAACAGGTCGGTCTCGCACTCCTCGCGGAAATTGGTCTCGATAATGCCCGAACGGCCGCCGCCAACGCCGCAGGCGTAGGAGAGCGCCAGGTCGAGCGCATTGCCCGAAGCGTCCTGGTTGACCGCGACCAGGCACGGCACGCCGCCGCCCTTCTGGTATTCGCCGCGCACCGTATGGCCGGGCCCCTTCGGCGCGATCATCACGACGTCGACCGAGGCTTTAGGCTCGATCAGGCCAAAATGCACGTTGAGGCCGTGGGCAAAGGCGATCGCTGCGCCATCGCGGATGTTCGGCGCGATCTCGGATTTGTAGATGTCGGCCTGCAGCTCGTCGGGCGTCGCCATCATCATCAGGTCGGCCCACTTGGCGGCATCGGCCACGCTCATCACCTTGAGCCCGTCGGCCTCAACCTTCTTGGCGGTCGCCGAGCCGGCCTTGAGGCCGATGGCGATGTCCTTGACGCCGGAATCCTTGAGGTTGAGCGCATGCGCCCTGCCCTGGCTGCCATAGCCGATGATGGCGACCTTCTTGCCCTTGATCAGGTTGAGATCGGCATCGCGATCGTAATAGACACGCATTTTTCTTCCTTCCCGTTTTGAATTCAGAGGCCTTGCGGCCCGGTTTTTGCCCTGTAAAGAGCGAGAAACTGCTGCGTCGCCCGGACGGCATCGCCGCCGATCGCCGCATCAGTCAATTCCAGCCGGTCGCCAAGCAGCAGGCGGATCTGCACGTCACGAGCGACCAGCCCGAAAAAGGTGCGGAACGCCGTCTCAGCATCGGAAAACTCGAGGAAACCAGCTTCCTTGCCTGCCTCGAGCACCGGCTTAAGGCGCCTGGCCAGTGCGAAGCGGCCGTTCTCCAGCACGATGGCGCCGAGATCGTCTTTCCCCGAACTAGCCTGGCCGACCGCCACCCGGTTCAGTGCGATCGAGGTGTCGCTCGAAATTACCTTGAGCCAGTCCGAAGCGAAGCGTTCGAGGCTCGCCGTCAGCGAAGCAAGGTCGAGCCCCTTGCGATCAACCGGCACTACCCGCACCTTGGACGCCTGCCATTGCACCGTCGCCGTCAACAGCCCGTCGCGATCGCCGAACCATTTGTAGAGCGTCTCCTTAGAGCAGCTCGCCCGCCGCGCCACCGCGGTCATGGTCAACTGATCGCCCTCTTCGACCAGCAGGCGAAGGGCGGCGTCGAGCACGGCTTTCTGCCGCTCCGTCAGCGTCTCGCTGGTGTCGATGTCGGTCACAGCGTGCAACACAGTCTTTCTCTCAGGAGGCGAACTCGCCCGCAGTTCACATAGGAGCTCGATAGCGTACCGTACGTTACGGTTCGGCTTTATGGCGTATTGCCCGACCCGGCGCAAGTCTTTATTTCTGTAGCTTGCTCCATGCGGGACAACACGGGAGACAGGGATCATGCTCGCCGGATTGCTTGCCTTGACCGTTACCGCAGTGTTCGCAGGCGCGGCCATCTACGTCAGCGTAGCCGAACAACCGGCGCGGCTTCGCCTTGAGGACAAAGCATTGCTGCAGGAATGGCAGCCTTCCTACAAGCGCGGCGCCGCCATGCAGGCCTCGATCGCCGTCATCGCCTGTATTCTAGGCCTCGTCGCTTGGTGGCTGACCAGCAATCTCGCTTATCTGGCCGGCGCCGTGCTGATCATCCTGCCTTGGCCATGGACGCTGCTGGTGATGATGCCCGCAAATAGGTTGCTGGAGGCGATGGACGCGAACACCATCAATGCTGAAGCTCGGACATTGATCGTCAAATGGGGCAATCTGCATATGGTCCGCGTCGGGCTTGGTGTTCTGGCGACATTGGCATTCCTGTTGGGCAGTGCCTGACCTCGCCAATCGGCGCGTCTTCGCCATGAAGGCGTGTCACTCCGGGGCGGGCGGAACTCGCAGGCGCCCAAGCAGAGCTGACAGCGCATCGAGCTCATCATTGGAAAGCCGGGAGCCGACCAACTCCGCGATCGAGCGGCCGTAGACGGCCCACATGCGGCGACGCGTCTCGCGCCCCTTGTCGGTGACGCGGACGGTTTGCCCGCGGCCGTCATCGGCAACGGGAAGCTTCTCGACCAGCCCGTCGGCTTCCAGCCGCGCCAGCAGCCGGGAGATGTTGTACTGCGCAAACAGGGTGCGCTCGGTGAGTTGGAACGGCCGCAATCCGCCCTCGCCCGCCTCGGCAAGCTCATGCAGGACGTCGTACCACGCAAGCGGCGGCAGGCCACTGTCCTTCAGCGCGTCCTCGGCTCTTTCCAACAACTGGCGCGAAACCCGCATCAGGCGGGCCCAGGCTTTGATTGCTGGAGGTGTAGGAATCCCGGTCATGATTGCATCGTAGGTGATAGATGCAATTGCATCAAGCTTGACGATCGATGCAAATGCATCTATATAGATGCAGTCGCATCAATCATGAGAGACAAATTCCGATGAAGTATGAAATCTGCAGGATCGCCGACGTTCCGGAAACAGGCAGCCTGATCGCTCCGTTCTTCGGCCGCGAGGTCCATGTCTACCGCAGCGGCGAGCGTATCCGCGCTGCCGCCAACGTCTGCCTGCATTTCGGTGGTCCGCTCGACTGCAAGGACGGCAAGCTCGTCTGCCAGTGGCACGGCGCCTCGTTCGACATGGCGAACGGTGATCGCCTCGAAGGCCCGGCGCCGAAGGGCTCCCGCCTGATGTTCCTCTCCACCCGCATCGAGGACGGCGCCTTGAACTATGTCTGGGGAGAGTGAGATGACCGGTAAGCTCATCCTCGTCAGCCACCATCTTTGTCCCTATGTGCAGCGCGCGGCGATTTCACTTCGCGAAAAGGGCGTGCCGTTCGAACGCATCACGGTCGATCTCGCCAACAAGCCTGCCTGGTTCAAGGCGATATCACCGCTCGGCAAGGTGCCGCTGCTTCGCGTTGAGCATGACGGCCAGGAAACGGTGATCTTCGAATCGGCGGTCATCCTCGAATTCCTCGAGGAAACCCAGCCCAATCCACTGCATCCCACCGACCCCTATGCCCGTGCCCGGCATCGCGCCTGGATCGAGTTCGGCTCGGCAATCCTCAATGCCATCGGCCGCTTCTATTCAGCGCCTACGGAAGCCGCGCTGCTCGCTGAAAGCGAGACGCTATCGGCAATGTTCGATCGCCTGGAAGTGGAACGGGCCAATGGCGCGGCTGGGCCATGCTTCGACGGCGAGCGCTTTTCACTGGTCGACGCGGTCTACGGCCCGATTTTCCGCTATTTCGACGTCTTCGACCGGATCGGCGATTTCGGCATCCTGGACGGAAAGCCGCATGTCCAGGTATGGCGCGAGGCGTTGCGCATACGCCCATCCGTGAAGGGCGCGGTCGCTCCCGACTATCCGCAACGCCTCCATGCATTCTTGCAGGCTAAGGGTTCGCACCTTTCGGAAATCATCCGCCAAGGCGATCCGGCCATAGCGCTTCCGCAAGCCCTATCGGCTTGAATGGATTGATCACCGTTCCTGTAACCATGGAAGCAAGAAACTGCGGCGCCGGCGGGACTTTTGCCAGCGTCGCCACCAGCCTGTCGCGGACGAACGGCATCACAATCGAATCCGACTGATAAAACGGCGTCAGCACCAGCGACAGCGCCTGGAAGACCCGCACATGCCATCGCCGCGTCCGGACATAGGCCTCCAGTGCAGTATCGACACGGTCCGTTCCCATGAGTGCGTAGTTGAGCGCGGCTGCATCGAGCAGCGCCATGTTCGCGCCCTGGCCGAGCTGCGGGCTGGTTGAATGGGCCGCATCGCCGATGACAGCCAATAGCCGTCCGGCTGGCGTCTTCATCGTGTGATGGCCATAGCGCGCCAGCGACAGCTGCTCGAAACTGTCGATCTGGTCGATGAAGGCCGCGCATTCAGGCCACAGCCCGACCAATCTCGCCTTCCATGCCTCGAGACCTGCCCCCCAGACGTACTCGGCATCCGCCGGCTTGAGGCTCCAGAAGAATGCCGCCATCTTCTGGGCATCCGGCTCGGGCCGGCCGATTGGCAGCACGCCGATCATCACGCTTGCGCTGTCGTAGCGCTGCAGCAGCGCGTGCTCGTCGAAACCCTCGCCGCGCCAGCCAAGCGATGCCCAGAAAGCGCCATAGGCGAGCGATCGCGGTTCGCCCGGATTGTTCACGCACCGCCGCAGTTTGGAGCGTGAACCGCTGGCGTCCACTACCAGGTCGAACGACCCCATCCGTCGTCCGTTGCCGCAGATCAACGTTGCCCGTTCGCCGATTTCCAGCGTCTCAAGCTCGATACCTGTCTCGATGTGGACCGCTTGGCGCCGGGCGGCGCGGAAAAGCACGCCGAACAGAGCTGCGCGATGTACCGCCAGCCCGAAACGGCCGCCACGCCGAGCATCGTAGCGGACGTCGAGCACTGTGCGGCCGGTCTTGGCATCTGCACCATGCAGGCGGTCTATGCGGCAGCCCAGCGCCAGAATGTCTTCGAGCAGGCCGAGATCGGCAAGCACCGTCAGCCCGGTCGGCTGCAGGATCAGCCCGGACCCGACCGGTTTTGGCTGGTCGAAGCGCTCGAAGATCGTGACCCTGTGTCCGGCGCGCTCGAGATAGAGCGCGGTGGCAAGTCCAGCCGGCCCGGCGCCGGCAATCGCGATATCCAGAGAATTGCCCATCTGCCCGCCCCAACCCAGGCCGGACAATCCTTCAGCGCTGTCGCTAAATCAAGGCGCCGTCTCGGCCTGGAGGCTCAGCCTTCGGCAGCATCGAAAACCTTCCGCGCCTCGCGTACAGCGCCGTGATTGAGCTCGGCCCATTGGATCAGCTGATGCAAGGGTCCAAACATCGAGCGCCCGAGATCGGTGAGGCTATATTCGACGCTGGGCGGCTTGGTCGGGAAGACCTGGCGATGTACATACCCGTCGCGCTGCAGATCGTGCAACGTCTGGGTGAGCATGCGCTGTGAAATATCGGGCACGAGGCGCCGCAACTCGCCGAAGCGGTACGGCTTCTCGGCCAAGGCCTCCATCAGCAGCGAACTCCATTTATTGCTGATCCCCTGGATCACGTCGCGAACCGGGCAATCCGCAAGGTTTCCGCCCCCGCTGCCTGCTTTGTATATCTCGAGCTTCGATCTCAGATTGACGATCTTGCCGTCCATGGCTGGTTCCCTGAGTGTGCCTACCTCCCGCAAAACTGCCTTCTTTACGAGGATGGGTCAATTCCTATTTTAGTGCTGGTCTCTTTTTGAGACTAACATATGCACCCGCCGCTCCGCGCAACGTCAGGACCTTTCATGACCGACACCCTTCTTGTCACCGGCGCCTCCGGCCAGCTTGGCCGCGGCGTCATCAATCATCTGCTTGACACGCTCAAGATCTCCCCTCAGCGCATCATCGCCGCCACCCGCAATCCGGAAAATCTGGCCGATCTGGCAGCGCGCGGCGTCACTATTAGGGCGGCCGACTTCGACGACACCGCATCGTTGGCCAGTGCATTTACCGGCGCCGACAGAGTTCTGATCATTTCGACAAACGAGCTTGCCCTTCCGGGCAAGCGCCTGAAGCAACATGAGACCGCGGTCGCCGCCGCAAAAAGCGCCGGCGTTTCGCATCTGCTCTACACATCGATGCCCAATCCGGAGCCAGGATCGCCGGTGCTGTTTGCGCCCGATCACCACGGCACCGAGCAGGCGATCAAGGCGAGCGGCATTTCCTACACCATCTTCCGCAACGGCTGGTACCAGGAGAACCTGTTCATGGCGCTGCCGCACGCCATCGCCTCGGGGCAGTGGTACACATCCGCCGGAGACGGCCGTATTGCCCATGGCGCGCGCGACGATATGGCCGCGGCGATCGCCGCCGGTCTCGCATCGGGGGCAACCGAAAGCACGACATACACGCTGACGGGTCCGCAGGCCTATACGGTCGCTGAAATCGCGGCCCTCGTCACCGAAGTTACCGGCAAGCCAATCGAGGTCGTCCAGCTTTCCGACGAAGCGCTGACCGGGGGATTGAAGGCAGCCGGCGTCCCCGAAGGTTTCGCCCCGGTCATCGTTTCCTTCGACACCAACACCCGCTCCGGCCGCATCAGCATGGTGACCGACGCGGTCGAGACGCTGTCCGGCAGGAAGCCGCGGCCGCTGAAGCAATTTCTTGAGGCAAACAAGGCGGCTCTGGTGAGCTGAGCCTGACAAATGGCCGTGCCCTTCGAAGGGCACGGCCATTTGTTCAGATAGCCACCTGCGTCCCGATCTCGACCACCCGTCCGGTCGGGATCTGGAAATATTCCGTTGCATCGGCCGCCGAGCGCGCCAGCCCGATGAACAGCTTGTCCTGCCAGACCGGCA